>URLP01000004.1 GCA_900548635.1 uncultured Megasphaera sp. | reverse complement strand
AGCCCCTTTTGTGGTTCGTTTGGCGTGGTTCGTTTGCCGAAAATTATCACAGCTGCGAGAAAAATAATATTTTCATACAGCCAGCAGATTTTTAAAAATTTTAAGTCTTCACGGCAAACGACATGAAAAACATGAAAAAAAGGATTGTGCATGACGGCAGAAGCCTTCATGCGACAATCCCTTTTTTTGTATGAAAATGGGCGAGGCGTCAGCGAGCCCGTTTCGCAAACGACGAACGATTCAGTAAGAACCCCTCAGTCAGCTTCGCTGACAGCTCCATCTACGCTGTCCGTTTGGGCGGCTGCCCTGTCTCTCCCTTCGGTCGTTCCATTGCAGGCCCAAAAGGCCCTTCGCAGGGGAGCCTTTCCGGACTGCGAACTGCGGACCGCGGACTGCAGCGCCGCAGGCGCCTATTCTTCGCCTGCCTTGACAATCATGACGGGCAGGAGGGAGTGGCCGGTGACGTAGCGGCTGACGCTGCCTAAGAGGAGCGATTTCAGGCCTGTACGGCCGCGGCTGCCCATGATGATCAGGTCCGTGTGGGTCTGTTCGGCTTCTTTGAGGATCGTCGGGCCGGGACGGCCGATTTGGGCGACATAGTGGACTTTGACGTCTGCCGGCAGGGCCTGGCGGCAGCGTTCGAAGACGTCTTTGGCGTTCCTGCGCAGGCGGTCGCCCAGGTCTTCGAGGCCTTTCTTCTTCTGATCCAGCGCCGTTTCTTCGGCGATGAGGTCGCGCATGTTGGAGACATGCAGGGCCGTGATGGTCGCGTCATCGACCTGGGAGAGGCGCAGGGCCGTCTTCAGGGCTTCCAGCGATTCTTTCGAGCCGTCGACGGGGACGAGGATCTGATGATACGGGCCGTTCTTCGGGTTGTGGGCGACGAGGACCGGGCATTTGGCGTGGGCCAGGACGTACGTGCTGGCACTGCCGAGGAGCTGTTCCGACAGGGAATGGCTGCCGCGGCGGCCCATGACGATGAGGTCGGCATCGCATTTTTCCGCTTCGCTCATGATGCCGATTTCCGGCGTGCTGACGAGCTGGACGGCGTGGACCGTCAGGTTTTCCGGGACCAGGTCGAGGAACTTCTGCAGGACGTCGGCGCTCTGGTCTTTGGCGACTTTCGTCAGGTCTTTGACTTTTTCGTCCGTCATGTCTTCAAAGACGTCGAATTCGTCGAGGACGGCGTCGGCATTGGTGATGTTGACCAGCGTCAGTTCGGCGCCGTAGGCATTGGCAATGTCGACGGCGTGTTCCAGGGCCTGCAGGGACGGCGTCGAGCCGTCGATCGGGACAAGGATGTTTTTCATAATACATACCCCCTTTTATAAACTACTATTTTTCCAGCGAGCTGTTGATGCGGACACCGCTCAGGAAGGGCATGACTGGCTTCGTGTCTTCCTGGACCGGTTCACGGATGCCTTCAAAGGTCGTCGTCAGCATCAGTTTCAGACGGTTCGTCTGGTTGACGGAGCTGGCGCTGGGATCATAGTCGATAGCGACGATATTCGTTTCCGGGAAAGCGGCTTTCAAGGTCTTGATCATGCCTTTGCCCGTGACGTGGTTGGGCAGGCAGGCCCAGGGCTGGAGGCAGACGATGTTCTTGGCGCCGCGGTGGATGAGGTCGATCATGTCGCCCGTGAGGAACCAGCCTTCGCCGGCTTCATGGCCGAGGGAGAGGTACTTGCTGGCTTCTTTGGCGATGTCGTAGATCGACGTGATCGGGTCGAAGTGGCGGCTCTTGGCCACAGCCTGTTCGTAGGGCTTGCGGTACCATTCAAGGAGGCGGACGGCGGTCTTGCTGAGGAAGGAATCCTTCCAGCTGCCCGAGAGGTACTTGTGGCGGAACTGGTTGTCCAGCTGGCCGTAGAGGAAGAAGTCAGCCAGGCCGGAGACGATGATTTCGCCGCCTTCTTCTTCAATCATGCGCACGATGTGGTTGTTGGCGATGGGGTGGAACTTGACGTAGATTTCACCGACCAGGCCGATGCGGGGCTTCATCTTTTCATCGATGTCGATGTGGTCGAATTCGTCGATAAGATCGCGGATGTTCTTCTTGAAGCCTTTGAAATCGGCTTTCTTCAGCTGTTCGCCGCACTTCTTCTGCCATTTCTTGAAGAGCGCTTCCGTCGTGCCCTTGACCTTTTCATAAGGACGCATGCGGTAGAGGACCTGCTGCAGGGCGTCGCCGTAAATCATGCCCATGACCAGGCGGTGCCAGAAGCCGAGGCCCGGATGGAAGCCCGGCTGAGGGTTCATGCCCTTGAGGTTGAGGGAGAGGATGGCGACGTTTTGCATGTTGGCGTCGTTCAAGGCCTTGCGGATCATGCCGATGTAGTTCGTCGCCCGGCAGCAGCCGCCGGTCTGGGAAATCATGACTGTCGTATGGTCCAGGTCGTATTTGCCGGATTTCAGGGCCGTGATGATCTGGCCGAGGCTCATGATAGCCGGGTAGCAGGCGTCGTTGTGGATGTACGCCAGGCCCGTGTCGATGGCTTTCTGGCCCTGGTGGGGCAGGAGTTCGACGTGATAGCCTTCGTGTTCAAAGGCCGCTTCGAAGAGCGGGAAGTGGATCGGCGTCATGGACGGTGCGAGGATGACGTTCTTTTTCGCGTCTTCCTTGGTGAAAATGGCTTTTTCGTAGGAATAAGGTTCGATGGTGTGGTCTTCCTGCGGCCGGTGGTTCATGACGAAAAGGAGCGAACGCAGGCGGATGCGGATGGCACCGAGGTTCGAGCCTTCGTCGATTTTCAGGAGTGTGTGGATCTTGTGGCCGTGGGCCAAAATGTCCTGGACCTGGTCCGTGACGATAGCGTCAAGGCCGCAGCCGAAGGAGTTGAGTTCGACCATTTCCAGGTTCGGGTGCTCGATGATGTACTGGGCGGCCCGGTAGAGGCGGGAATGGTAGGACCACTGGTCGACGACGCGCAGGTGGCCCGGGAACTGGCCGAGGGGGGCGATGCCGTCTTCTGTGAGGACCGGCAGGCCGAGGCTGTTGATCAGTTCCGGGATGCCGTGGTTGATTTCCGGATCGATGTGGTAAGGACGGCCGCAGAGGACGATGGCCCGCTGGCCCGTCTTTTCCAGATTGTCCAGGATTTTCTTGGTAATATCGTAAATCTTCTGTTTATACGCTTCTTCTTCGTCCCAGGCAGCGGCGGCAGCGGTCTTGATTTCGTGAGCCGGCAGGTTCCAGGCCTTCAGTTCTTCGGCCAGGCGTTTGCCGATGCGCTTCTTGTCGTGGAGAGGCAGGAAGGGGCAGAGATAGGGCGTATTCGTTTCCGCCAGGCGTTCGCCCATGTTGTTGCGGATGACTTCCGGATAGCTCATGACCATCGGGCAGTTGAAGGTGTTGTCCTTGCTGCCTTCCTGCGGGCCGTTTTGGATGCAGGGATAGAAGATGCGGTCTACGCCCTTTTCCAGGAGGTTTTCGATGTGACCGTGGACGAGCTTGGCCGGGTAGCAGGCCGAGTCCGACGGGACCGTGTCCATGGCTTTTTCGAAGAGGGCCTTCGACGACGGATCCGAGAGGACGACGCGGTAGCCGAGCTTCGTGAAGAAGGTGAACCAGAAGGGGTAGTCTTCGTACATGTTGAGGACCCGAGGAATACCGACGCTGCCGCGCGGTGCGTCTTCGAGGGGCTTATAGCCGAAGAGCAGGTTGTACTTGACGCGGTACATGTTCGGCTGGGGCTTCTTGCGTCCTGCCGTCGAGCCAGCGGCGCCGCGTTCGCAGCGGTTGCCTGTGATGAAGGAACGGCCGTCGTTGAAGGTATTGACCGTCAGGAGGCAGTTGTTCGTGCACTTGCCGCAGTGGCGGATGGACGTCGTAATGCGCAGGGCATCGAGTTCTGCCGGGCTGACGATGGTCGACTTGACGTGGTCTTCGTGGTAGGCCGTGCGGCAGATGAGACCCATGCCGAAGGCACCCATGAGGCCTGAGATGGCCGGGCGGATGACCTGGCGGCCCAGGAGCTTTTCAAAGGCCCGCAGGACGGCGTCGTTGTAGAAGGTGCCGCCCTGGACGACGATGTGTTTGCCTAATTTAGACGGATCCTTGACTTTGATGACTTTATAAAGGGCATTCTTGATGACCGAATAGGAGAGGCCGGCGGAAATATCGGCCAGCGTAGCCCCTTCTTTCTGGGCCTGCTTGACTTTGGAGTTCATGAAGACCGTGCAGCGCGAGCCGAGGTCGATCGGGCTCTTGGCCAGGAGCGCGGCCTGAGAGAAATCCTGGATGGACATTTTCAGGGATTTGGCGAAGGTGTCGAGGAAGGAACCGCAGCCCGACGAGCAGGCTTCATTGAGGAGAATGTCCTCGATGTGGCCGTCTTTGATGCGGCTGCACTTCATGTCCTGACCGCCGATGTCGAGGAGAAAATCGACGTCCGGGCAGAAATGGGACGCTGCCTGATAGTGGGCGATCGTTTCGACTTCACCCAGATCGAGATGTAAAGCTTCCTTGAGCAGGGCTTCGCCGTAGCCCGTAATGCCTGCTTTGGCGATGAAGGCACCTTCAGGCAGGCGGCGGTAGACTTCGGCGACGATGGCTTTGGCAGCCGTCAGGGGGCTGCCTTCGTTGTTCTGATAGTGGGAATAAAGGATCTTCATGTCTTCGCTGAGGACGACGGCTTTGATTGTCGTCGAGCCGGCGTCGATGCCCAGATAACAAGGGCCGCGGTAGGTGCTGATGTCTGCCGTCGGCACCGTGTGCTGGCTGTGGCGGGCCCGGAATTCATCGAGCTCAGCCTGATCCTTAAAGAGCGGTTCGACGCGGTCCGATTTGGCCAGCGTCGATTCGTCGACGTTCTTCAGCTGGCCCATAAGGTTCATGAAGGAAAGGGGCTTCGTGCCGATGCTGCCGAGGGCCGCGCCGATGGCCACGTAGACCTGGGCGTTTTCCGGGGCCACGACCTGCTCCGGCGTCAGGTGCAGGGTCTTGGCGAACTGGGCCCGCAGCTGCGAGAGATAGGTCAGAGGGCCGCCGAGGAAGCAGACCGTGCCTTTGATGGGGCGGCCGCAGGCCAGACCCGTGATGGTCTGGAAGACGATGGACTGGAAGACAGAGGCAGCGACATTTTCCTTGCTCGCCCCTTCGTTGAGCAGGGCCTGGATGTCCGTCTTGGCGAAGACGCCGCAACGGGCGGCGATGGGATAGATCGTGTCGGCTTTCTTGGCCAGTTCATTGAGGCCGCCGGCATCCGTGTCGAGGAGGGTAGCCATCTGGTCGATGAAGGCCCCTGTGCCGCCGGCGCAGGCACCGTTCATGCGGTGTTCGCTGCCGCCTGTGAGGTACGTGATCTTGGCGTCTTCGCCGCCGAGTTCGATGATCACGTCGGACTTCGGATAATACGTGCGGACCGCTTTTGTGCCGGCAATGACTTCCTGGACGAAGGGGATGTGCAGGTAGTCAGCCAGGGCGATGCCGCCGGAGCCGGTGATGGCCATCGTGATCTGACGGTCGCCAAAGATTTCATAGGCGTTTTGGAGTAAATCCCAAACTTTTTGGCGTATATCCGTATAGTGGCGGACATAGCATGCGTGCAGGCACTGTTTAGCATGGTTGAGGACAGCGATTTTTACTGTCGTCGAACCGATGTCGATGCCGATGTGTAAGAGATTTTTCATGTTTTGTCACCCTATCGGTTCATAGACCGATTCTTTCTTATAAATTTCTATTATAATAAAGACTGTATATAAAGAGTCTACTTTATATTGTACCATAATCCCTCATTTCTGTAAAAACTGACTTCTGCTAATGTCATATTTATTATAAAATTATAAAATATAGTAAAATATGCTAAAAAATTTAATAAATTTTACAGTTCACTCTTAAAGAGCTACTACTGCCGGGCGTGACACTGCGCCCTCTATCCCGTCGGCGTAAACGTTCGGGAATACTTTTTTCATGATTTGGAACGCGCCGTTAATATCGGCATTAATTTTCCGGCCGTCGTTGGCTACAAAAAGCCCTCTGTAGACACGGCGTTTCTTGTTGACAGCTGAGATATTTCTTTTCATCCTTGAATGCCTGCCGTATCAGATAATTAGCGTGGTTATAGAGATTCTTAGACAGGTGACAAAATTCACGCAACATCTTATAATAGGGTGAAGACGGTCGAATGCGGTGAGATTCTACTCTTTTTATTATAAAAAATCACCTCCTTATGACCATCATAGCATATTTTAATAAAGTATAGAACATATTTTCTGGTTTTGCCTATATTCTTTTATCATAAATATGATAGAATATATATTATATTTATGATAAAAGTATACTGCAAAAGGAGCCTACATATGAGAAAATTTGTCACAGAACATCAGTCGCCGTATCTTGATCTGACGGCGGAAGTGTCGGAAATCCTCTACCGCGGTCATTCCGACTACCAGGACATCATCGTCGCCGATTCCAAAGAGTTCGGCCGCATGCTCGTCCTGGACGGCGTCTTCCAGACGTCCCTGAAAGATGAATTCATGTACCATGAAAGCATCGTCCATATTCCCATGTTCCTCCATCCTAGTCCTAAGAAAGTCCTGATCATCGGCGGCGGCGACGGCGGCGCGGCCCGGGAAGCCGTACGCCATCCGGAAGTCGAATCGGTCACTATGGTCGACATCGACGGCAAGGTCATCGAATTGTCGAAGAAATATTTCCCGACCATCGCCAAGGCCATGCTCGAAGAAAATCCCAAGCTGACCGTCAAAGTCGGCGACGGCATCGCCTTTATGCGGCAGGCGGAAAATTACTACGACGTCATCATCGTCGACTGTTCGGACCCCGTCGGTCCCGGCGAAGGCCTCTTTACGTATGAATTCTACAAGGATACCTTCAAGGCCCTGAAAGACGACGGCCTCTTCGTGCAGCAGACGGAATCGCCCTTCATGCACCGCAAACTCGTCAAAGACATCTTCGACTGCGTCTCGGACATTTTCCCCATCACCCGCCTCTACACGGCCTTCATCCCCCTCTATCCGACAGGGATGCACTGCTTCACCATGGGTTCGAAGAAATATGATCCCCTCCAGTGGCAGCCGAACCGCAAGCGGACCTTCCCGACGAAGTACTACAACGAAGGCATCCAAAAGAGCGCTTTCGTCTTGCCGAACTTCGTCAAAGACCTCCTCTACGGGGAAAAGGACCGCTGAGTAAAGGAAATTTAAAAAGTTTGCAAAAAGTGCTTGACTTTATGAGCGGCTCATGGTAAGATTATCTACGTTGACGGCGCTAATACAGCGCGGCCGACGCAGATAATCTCATATGGCGGGTATGGTGAAGCGGTTAACACGGCGGATTGTGGCTCCGTTACGCTAGGGTTCGAATCCCTATACTCGCCCCATAGGGGTATAGCCAAGTGGTAAGGCACCGGACTTTGACTCCGCTATGCGCTGGTTCGAATCCAGCTACCCCTGCCAGCCATGATCCACTAGCTCAGTTGGCAGAGCACCTGACTTTTAATCAGGGTGTCCCGAGTTCGAATCTCGGGTGGATCACCAAAAGAAAAAAGCTGTCGCTTTCGCGGCAGCTTTTTTTGTGGTTCGTTTGCCGTTTGTCGTTTGGCGAGAATTCGCACAAATACAGGATAGGGCCATACACAGGAGTCGCAGCGGGCGGCCGGTTATGGCCGCCCCTACATCGCTGCATACAAGGCGACATTAAATAATACACGGCCGAAGGCCTTGTGCCGTAGGGGTCGCCGTGTGGGCGCCCCGCGTGAATCCTGTGGCTATCCCATTCTCGCACCTGCGTGATTTTTCGACGAACGATGAACGCCAAACGACTTATGACACAAAAAAAGGCTCCCGCATAAAACGGGAGCTTTTTTACTACAAACTACAAACTATGCTCTTACAAGAAGAAAACGACCATGTCGATGAGGAAGAGCGGGATGAGGATGGCGACGGACCAGCCCATGTAGCCGAAGAAGCTCGGCATTTTGATCTTGTTTTCTTCGGCAATGGATTTGACCATGAAGTTCGGCGCATTGCCGATGTACGTGTTGGCGCCCATGAAGACGGCACCGGCCGAGATGGCTTCGAGCATCAGCTGGGAGACGGTCCCGACAGAGGTCGCAATGCCCTGTGTTTCACCGAGGGCACCGGCAGTCTGCAGGAAGACGAGGTACGTCGGCGTGTTGTCCAGGAAGGACGAGAGGGCGCCTGTGGCCCAGAACATTTCCCACGGATGGGCCAGACCCAGTTCGGCGCCGTGGGCCTTGAGCAGGATCAGGGCCGGGATCATGGTCACGAAGATGCCGATGAAGAGCTTGGCCACTTCCAGAATCGGAGCGTACGTGAATTCGTTGAGGTCGCGAGTCGATTTTCTTGTCGTCTTGATGGAGAAGAAGGCTGCAGCCAGGATGATGACGATTTCAGCCATCGTGGCGTAAGGGAAGACGATTTCGTCATAGACGTGCAGGCCTGCGCCGTTGGCAAAAGCCGGGAACATTTCCGGCAGGAGGCCGTTGGCCAGGACGCCGACGATGATCATGGCGATGAAGATCAGGTTGTGCGCGCCTTCCAGGCGCAGGGGCTGCTTATCGTTTTCATCGATCAAGTCGAGCGGTGTACGGCCTTCGGCGACTTCTTTATTGTAGAAGTGCTTGTCGATGGCAGCGAAGAGGGCGAACATGAGGACCAGGTTGAGGGCCAGGATAGGCAGGAGATGGAAGGTCCACGTGAAGGGAACACCGCGCTGGAAGCCCATGAAGAGAGGCGGATCGCCGAGCGGCGTCAGACAGCCGCCCATGTTGGCGACGAGGAAGATGAAGAAGACCATGAGATGGACTTTATTCTTGCGCCAGGCATTGGCCCGGATGATTGGCCGGATGAGGAGCATGGCTGCGCCTGTCGTGCCGATCCAGCTGGCCAGGAAGGTGCCGATGAAGAGCAGGAGGCAGTTGATCTTCGTCGTCCCTGCCAGGGTGCCGCGGACAGCGATGCCGCCGGCGACGACGAAGAGGCCGAAGAGGAGGACGATGAAGGGGATGTAGTCGAGGAGTACCGATTCCAGGAGCCGGAACCAGGATTCACCGACGCCGTAGGCGGCAGCAAAGGGGATGAGAAATAAAAGAGACCAGGCGAACGCTGCGCCGAGCATGTGCTTTTCCCACCATTCAGGTTTGACGAGGGGCACAATGGCGATGGACAGCAGCATTCCGGCGAAGGGGATGATGCTCCATACGGGCAAGGTCGCGCTTACGAGTTCATGTGTCATAGGAACCACCTTTCTTTATTGTCTGATTGCAGAGAACTTTAACAATTTTTTACAATCATATTTAGTATTATAACATAAAGACATGAAAGTTTATACTATGTTTTCGGATTTCGCATCATCATTTAAGCATAGCCTGCAGGAACTTTCAGAAAATGAAAACCCTGCCTTTTTTCAAATTTTTTTGCAAGTAAAGAAGGAATCCGTAAAAGTCATGGCGAATATATATGTTAAGGATAAGAACAGGCATATAAGGAGGGATTCATATGAAACAATATAATAATATCATCGTGCCGACCGATGGTTCGGTCAACTCAAAACGTGCTTTGGAACATGCCGTCGTCATCGCTTCGTCCTTAGGTGCTACGATTACCTTGGTCTATGTTGCCAATATCGTATCGGTCATTTCCAACTTCGATCAGATTCCCAACGCCAGCGGCTATGTGACGGAACAGGTCGCCCTGGATATGGAAGAAGAAGGGAAAGGCATCCTCGACGAATTCGCTAAATCCGTTCCCCAGAACGTTGAAGTCAAGAGTGTCTTTGAAGTCGGCTCGCCGGGACCGGCGATCCTGTCTGTGGCTAAGAAATACAATGCAGACCTCATCGTTATGGGCAGCCGCGGCTTAGGACCGCTGAAAGGCCTCTTCATGGGCAGCGTCAGCAGCTACGTCGTCACCCATTCGGTCTGCCCGGTATTGATCGTTAAGTAAAAGTTTGAAGTAAAAAATGGGCTCGCTCTTCGGCGAGCTCATTTTTTTATGGACAGGCTTTTAAAATTTTATGTAAAAAACATAGGGAAATCGCCGTTTTTGTGGTATACTGGGTACACAGGTATGCCTTTTTACGGCTGCCCGCGAAATCGAAAATGCCCTGGGAGGCAAGTATGAAACGAAATACCAATGAATGGCTTGACCGCAAAGTTGCGGACTGGACTTCGAAAGGCTGGATCAGCGAAGAAGTCCGGAAGAAAATACAGGATTCTTACGGCAGGGACGAACAAAAGGGACCGCTTTTGACGACCCTGCCTTTATATGCCCTATTGGCGGTCATCGGTCTGGCCGCTGCCGGCCTCGCCCTCGTCTGGGGTGCAGCCCTGGTCTGGTATCAGGTATCGCTGACGGTCCGCATCGTCCTGGCTGCCGTCCTTCTCGCCGTGACGCAGCTCGGCGTCGGCACGGCCATGTTCCAGGAACGGCAGGGGACCCTCATCGGCGAAGGCGTCGCCCTGGTCCACTGCATGGGCGTCTTCGCCGTCCTGGCCCTGGCGGAACAGTCCTTTTATATTGGCTGGGATGTCACGGCCTATGTTGCCGTCTGTGCTTTCCTCTGCCTGCCTGTCGTCTATTTGCTGCGTTCCGCTGCAGCGCTCATCGTCTACGACGCAGCCCTTTTGTACTGGACCGCTGCCGGCGGGCCCCTGAATACCTTTGGCGGTACGGCGCTCTTGTGGATTTTCCTGCTCCTTGTCGTTCCCTTTTATAATACGCTGATTACGACGCAGGACGAACGGCGCTTAGCCGTCTTTTCCTGGGCTACGACGATTACGGTCTTCGCCGCTTTCGGTCTGGCCGCGAAGTCGACGGATTATATCCCCTTCCTGATGCTCGGCAGCCTGGCCGTGACCATCATGCTCGTCGGCTATTCCATCGACATCCGCCAGTCCTGGGGCACGCCTTTCCGCTGGTTCGGCCGCTGCGCCGCTGCGGGCTCGCTCCTTATTTCCTGCGTACCTGCCGCCTGGGACGGCATTGCCCGCGTGCACAGCTTCCACTTGGCGACGGCCGTCGTCACGGTCATCCTCTTCGGCATCATGGGCTTCCTCATGGCCAGGACTGTCAAGGAACGCTTCTGGGGGCCTATCCTTTATTTGGCGATTCCTTTCATCCTGGCCTTTGAAACGGTCCTCGTCCGGGCCGGCCTCTATTCGTCGGTACCCCTCGTCCTGTCGTCGCTCTACATGGTCGTCCTCTGCTTCTTCGAAACGTCCCAGGGCTTCAAGCCGGGCCGCAGTATCCATATGAAATTCGGGGCCGTTCTTTTCGTTGCCCTCATTTTGACCTTTATCTTTGCGACGGATTTCTCGCCTTTAGCGCCGCTCCTGGCCATCCTCGTCCTGGCACTGATCGTCTTTCAGTTCCGACGGATGCAGCAGGATAAGAAGGCTGCCGCCCAGCGTGCGGCCCGACGGGCGGAACTGCGCCAGTCGGCTTCCCATGTCCGCGCCGCAGGCGATACGGAGGAAGGCAGCGTCCTGCCTCAGGCGGAAACACCGGCCTGGCAGGTCAGGGATGCGGAACAAGAGGCGGACAGCCTGGCTTCCTGGATGAAGCAGAATGTCCACATCCCGACACCGGAAGAATTAGGCATCAAAGACGCGCCGGAAGAAGAAAAGCCGATTTTCCAGTTCAAGGAACCGGATTTTGCCGCCCTGGCGAAAGCCGCTGCTGAAAAAATAGAAAAGGCGGAAAAAGCAGAAAAAGCAGAAAAAGCAGAAAAGGCAGAAAAGGTAGAAAAGGCAGAAAAGGCAGAAAAGGCAGAAAAGGCAGAAAGGGCAGAAAGGGCAGAAAGGGCAGAAAGGGCAGAAGCGGCAGAAATCGCTGCGCCGCAGCCTATGCCGCAGCAGATGGCTGTTCCCACGGCGGCGCCGCCAGAAGAAACGAAGCGTCCTGCCGGTTCGCCATGGAGCCAAATGAAGCCGGCACCGAAGCGGCAGAAACATTTTACCCAGTCACCGTGGTCCCATGAAGGAGGTAAGACGAAATGAGATTTTCTCCGCCATCATTTTCACCGTTTGCGCGGCGTTTCCCTTTTTCCCTGCACGGTCCTTCGCGCTGGGGGCTCTTTCTCTTCATGGTTCTCATCCAGTTCGCCGCATTCGCCTATATGGGCTGGCGCTGGCACAACATCGCCGTCGACGGTATTCCTTATCAGTGGCGTGCTGTACCGCGGCTGGAACTTTCTTCCTTCGGTACGGATTATATCCGCGTCGTCTTCCCGGAAGATACGACCCAGTGGCGCGATGCCGACGCACCAGAAGAAGGGCAGCAGATTTATGTCTATATTTCACGCGACCCGTCAGGCCTGATGAAAATCCAGGGTGCATCAGCGGAAAAGCCGCTCCTTGGCAGTGATTATATGCGGGCCACCGTCGTTTCTTATCACGACGGCAGCGTCCAGTTCCAGGTCGGTTTCGACCGCTACCGCATGGCGCCGGAAATGAGGGACGGTATTTACGACCTCCAAGCCGATGACAGCGTCATTGCCAGCATCCGCATCAAGCGGGGCGAAGGCGTCATCGAAGGCCTCTTCGTCAACGGCATCCCCATGGAATCGATGAGCAACGGCGCGGTCATGGCCAAAGCCCGGCAGGACAAAGACGGCCAGACTCTGTTCAATAAACCGCATCTCGTCGACAGCGGCATGGTACCGCCAAAAGAAGAATGACTGCACGTAAAGAAAGCGAGGAAATTATGAAAGCATACGCGAAAATTGCCAGAATTGCTATGACTGTCATGCTGTTGGCAGCGTTCTTCCTCTTATCGGGGTTCCGGGCGCAGACCATCATCCACGACGACGGCAGCGAAACACAGGACGTCCTGAAAGTCACGGATTCCAGTAAGGAAAAGGACACGCTGAAGACCGATGCCGACGAATTCCAGAAACGGAATTTCACGATCATGGACTACAGCAACGATAACGGCGAAGGCTTCCGGGCCATGAAGACGATTACTAAAGACGGCGCCAGCAAGAGCTCTGTCGACCACGTCGTCCACAAGACGCATGACGGCCTCATCTGTTCTACTTATTATATCGATTATAATTTTGACGGCGACAGCATCAAATCCCTGCGCCTGGGCGCACCGATGCCGGAAAACGGCGTCGACCTGGAATACATCATCTCCTTCCCGTCGGGGACGCGCGTCGTCAGCAACAGCGACAAAGCCGACGATCAGGGCAGTACGTATCTCTGGAACCTGTCCGGCTCCAATCCGAAGGAAATCAAGCTCCAGGCGACGGTTTGGCACAAGCTCTTCATTTACATCGCCTTGTTCCTCGTCGTCCTCATCCTGATCATCGTCCTCATCATGGAACACCGCCGCAAGAATGTCATCAGCTGGAAGCGGGCCGCTCATCTGCGCAAGATTGAAATGATGCTCCTCTTCATCCCGCTCCTCATCCTCGGCTACATGGGCTATGAATACTACATCGGCACGCACGTCACGGCGGCCTCTCTGGATAAAGTCGCAGAACAGCAGCAGGAAGAACTCCTGGAAAACCGCGAAGAAGACAAGCGCCTCCAGGATGCCGACGCCCGCAAGCAGCGCAGCGGTGAAATGGCCGCTGCCCGCATCCGCAGCAAGGCCAATGATATTTCCAACGAACTGCGCAGCCTGAAAGTCCAGTACCGCAACGGCTCCGTCAGCCGCAGCGATGCCCGTTCCCAGGCCCAGAGCTTGGCCCAGCAGGCCAAAGACATGCTCAGTGACAGCACGGGCCTTTCCCAGGCTGACCGGGAAGTCCTGGAACAGCTCATTGACAATGTCGTAGCCGAAGCCGATTCCATCGGCACGGCACCGTCCCGTTCGTCGTCCCAGAGTTCGAGCCGTTCGTCCTCGTCGTCCCAGAGTACGTCGACGAACCGTAGCACGAGCAGCAAGCAGTCGTCGACTAAGAGCAGCCAGAACAGCCAGTCCAGCCAGCGCGACAACAACCGGACAAATAAACAATAAGAGTTTTTAATTAACTTTTTTTCTTGTTAGTATTTCCTATTTGTCGGAAAAATGGTATGATAAAGGTATGAAACTTGCTATTACAGCAGAGAATGCTGCTTGTATTATTAAGGAGGTCATATCAGTATGCATTGTGTAGAAGAAATCAAAAATGGTATTTATTGGATGGGCTGCAACGATTTCCGCACGGAATTGTTTGAACGCATCTTCCCGATTCCCGAAGGCGTTTCGTACAACTCCTATTTCATCGATGACGAAAAGACGTGCGTCGTCGACGCCATGGATAAATCGTGCCGCGACGAATTCCTGGAAGATGTAGAATACTTGCTCAAAGGCCGCAAACTGGACTACTTCGTCCTCCAGCATATGGAACCGGACCATGCCAGCTCGGCCCTGGCTCTCCTGGAAAAATATCCGGAAGCTAAGATCGTCGGCCAGCCGCAGACCTTCAAGCTCTTTGAACAATTCTTCCGCCATCCCATGCCGGAACGCTATGTCGCCGTCAAAGAAGGGGACCAGCTCGCCCTCGGTAAACATACGCTGCAGTTCGTCAAAGCGCCGATGGTCCATTGGCCGGAAGTCATCATGAGCTATGACCTGACGGACCATGTCCTCTTCAGTGCCGATGCCTTCGGTCAGTTCGGCACAGTCGGCAACGTCTACGCCGATCAGGTCGACTTTGAAGAAAACTACCTCGACTCGGCCCGCCGCTATTATGTCAACATCGTCGGCAAATACGGCCCGCAGGTCGTCAACGTCCTCAAGAAGGCCTCCGGTCTTCCTATCGACTTCATTTGCCCGCTCCACGGCTTCGTCTTCCGTACGCCGGCAACGATTAAGTACATCATCGACAAATACCTCCATTGGGCCAAATACGTACCGGAAAAGAAAGGCGTCGTCATTGCCTTTACTTCCATCTACGGCAATACGGAACGCGCTGCCTGCGTCCTCGCTCATAAACTGAGCCAGCGCGGCATCCAGGATATCCGCCTCTACGACGTCGCCAAGATCCATTCGTCCTACGTCACGGCGAAAGCCTGGGAATACAGCCACCTCGTCCTGGCCGCTCCGACGTACAACTTGAACCTCTTCCTGCCTATGGAAACGTTCCTCCACGACTTGAAGACTCTGTCCTTCCAGAAACGCACGATTGCCGTCATTGCCTGCCACAGCTGGGCATCGGCTGCCTATAAGACCATGACGGACTACGTCGAAAACCAGTTCAAATGCTGCGAACTCCTGGAACCGACGATGGACATGAAATCGTCCCTCCGCGACGATCAGGAATGCGAACTCGACGAATTGGCTGATAAGATTACGGAAAGCATCAAAGCCTATCCGGACCCGAAAACATTGATCTAAGGTGGTGTAACAATGATCATCCGCGATGACAGTGCCAAAAGCGGTGACAAGCACGAACAGGACAAAGCCCGCAGCAACGGTGAAGAACTTCACCTCGACCTGGGCCGCGACCTGACCGATGACGAACAAAAAATATTCGAAAAACTTCGCGAAGGACTGCATATGTAGTTTTTGCAGGGAAGAAAGGGGCTGCCGCCCATGCGGCAGCCCCTTTTGTGGTTCGTTTGGCGTTTGCCGTACTTCGATTATTTCGGTCCACGAACCACGACCTACGGTAAACGTTCGCCTTAAGCGAACCCACAAAACATACGTTTGCACGAGGGTGTCACTTATGCTATGATAGAGGTACAAAGGGGGCTTTTACATGGATTGGGATGTGATCCGGGAGAAACTGCATATTCTCAGCGACGCGGCGAAGTATGACGTGTCCTGTTCGTCGAGCGGCAGCCGGCGGGCGAATAAGGGGAGAGGTCTTGGCGATGCGGCTTCCTGCGGCATCTGCCATACCTGGTCGGCCGACGGGCGCTGTGTGTCGCTCTTAAAGATTCTGATGACCAATCATTGTATCTACAACTGCGCTTACTGCGTCAATGCCGTCAGCCGCGAGGCGAAGCGGGCTCTCCTGACGCCGGAAGAGATTGCCGATGTGACCGTCGCCTTTTACCGGCGCAACTACATCGAAGGCCTCTTCCTCAGTTCCGGCGTCTATCGCTCGCCGGACTACACGACGGAGCTCCTCATCCGCACGGCCCGTATTCTGCGGGACGAGAAGAATTTCAACGGCTACATCCACATGAAGGGCATCCCCGGCACGAGTGCCGCCCTGATTCGCGAGCTCGGCCGCTACGTCGACCGCCTGAGCGTGAATATCGAGCTGCCGTCGGCGCCGAGCCTGCGCCTCCTGGCACCGCAGAAGACGAAGGAGAACATCCTCCTGCCCATGCGGCACATCCGCGAAGGCATCGTCGAGCGGCGGGAAGAGAAGAAACACCATAAGAAGGCGCCGTCCTTTGTCCCGGCCGGCCAGACGACGCAGCTGATCATCGGCGCCACGCCGGACAGCGACAGGACCATCCTGCGCCTCAGCCAGGCCCTCTATGAGAAAGTTTCCCTCAAGCGCGTCTATTATTCGGCCTATATCCCGGCCGTGAGCGGTCCGAACCTGCCGGCCATCGCCAAGCCGCCCCTCCTCAGGGAACACCGCCTTTACCAGGCGGACTGGCTGCTGCGCTTCTACCAGTTCAAAGCCGACGAGATCCTCACGGATGAAGCACCGGATTTCGACCTCGACCTCGATCCCAAGGCCTGCTGGGCTCTGCGTCATCCGGAATGCTTCCCGGTGGAAGTGAACCGCGCTTCTTATCACGCCCTGCTGCGCGTGCCCGGCATCGGCGTCACGTCGGCGCGGCGCATCTGTGCGGCCCGGCGCCATGCTTATTTGTCCTACGATACGCTGCGCCGCCTGGGCATCGTCCTTAAAAGGGCGAAATACTTCATTACCTGTAAAGGCAAGTACTACGGCACATCGACGGACCCGGCCTTTATCCGCCGCCAGCTCACACTCCGCGAAGCGCCGGCGGCCTACGAACCGATGAGTCTGTTTTAGAGGCGAAAACGATGATTTATACCTATGACGGAAGTTTTTTCGGCTATCTCTCGGCCGTCTTTGACGGCTGGCACGACGGCCTTGCACAAATCGAAGATATTTGTCCCCGGGAAGGGGAGGGGAGCCTCTTTGGAGAGACGCGCTTCGTCCCGACCGACAATGGCAAGGCGCAGCGCATCCTCGACGCCCTCCTGGAAAAATGCGGCCCTAAGACGTGCCACTATCTCTATTATGCCTTTTTGTCCGATGCGGCCGGCACAGGCCTGCCTCTCCTGCAGTACCTGCGCCTGGCTTTTTATTATAAAAAAGAATTCCTGCACCACCTCAGCGACGAGCCGATTTGGACGGTCCGCCAGTGGGCACGGCGTACGGGCAACGAACGCCATAAGCTCCTGGGCCTGGCGCGCTTCCAGGAGCTTTCGGACGGCCTCCTCTACTGCCGCCTGCGGCCCACATGCTGCGTCGTTCCCGTCATGGCGCCGCATTTCGTGCGCCGCTTCCCGGCGGAACGCTGGGTCATCCACGACGCAGGCCGACACTTTGGCGTGTACTACGATACGGAAGAAGCCGTCCTCGTGACCATTCCCCAGGTCCTGCCGCAGCCACGGCTGTCAGGCGAAGAAAAAGCCATCGAAAAGGCCTGGCGGGACTATTACCGGACCATCGCCATCCCGGCGCGGCGCAACGAGGCCCTGCGGCGCAGCTACATGCCGAAAAAGTATTGGCCGTCTCTCATCGAAATGAAGTGAAAAAAAGTATTTCTTTTTCCCGGCACTTGTTATATAATAGTAACATTGGATTAGTGATAGGAAAGGTGGAAACGATTGAAACCTGTCTTAGTAAGTGTAAAGAGCATCCAACGCAATAAAGAGGGAGAAGAGCTGAAGATGGAGCTCGTTTCCGAAGGCAAGTACTACGTCAAGGACGATACGCAGTATATCGTCTATGAAGAAAGCGAACTGACGGAAATGAAGGGCGTGACGACGGTCATCAAGGTATTACCCGGAGGGTCCGTCTTATTGCTGCGCCTTGGAAAAGTCAAGCAGCGTCAGGAATTCCGCAAGGGAAAAGTGACGCGTTCCCAGTATGACACACCGGTCGGCACGTTCGACGTGCAGATGAAGACCTATGAATGCCGTGCCGATCTGATTGACGGGATCGGGACGATTCAATTGGGCTATGATGTCTATATCGAAGGCGTCAGCGCCAATTATACACAATTAATCATAACCGTGCAGGAGGATCAAGCGTAATGGAAATGAAGGACTTATTGAAGCAGGGCATTACGGAAGCCCTGAAGAAGGCTATTGATGCAGGCACCCTTCCGGCCGGCGACTATCCTGACGTCGCACTGGAAGTACCCCCGCAGAAGGAATTCGGCGATTTCGCCAGCAACATCGCCATGCAGGCGGCCCGTGTCGCCCATAAGGCACCGAAGCTCATCGCCCAGGCCATCGTCGACGGCATGGATTATCCCTGGCTCGACCACGCGGAAATCGCAGGTGCCGGCTTCATCAATTTCTTCCTGAAGAACGACGTCATCTACGATACGCTCAAACAGATCCTGGCTGCCGGTGATGCTTACGGCCATGCACCGCTGCGCGAAGACGACACGGTCCAGGTCGAATATGTCAGCGCCAACCCGACAGGGCCGCTCCACGTCGGTCACGGCCGCGGCGCCGCCTACGGCAGTGCCCTGGTCAATCTCCTGCGTGCCGCCGGCTGCAACGTCCAGGCCGAATACTATATCAACGATGCAGGCAACCAGATGAACAACCTGGCCATTTCCGTCAACGCCCGCTACCTGGAACTGCTCGGTAAGCCCTCGGAAATCCCGGAAAACGGCTACCACGGCCAGGACATCATCGAAACGGCTCAGGCTATCATCGACCAGGACGGCGACAAATACCTCGCCATGCCTGAAGAAGAACGGCTGGCCCTCTTCAAGGAACGGGCGTATGCAGAAAAGCTCAAGGCCCTGAAGCGCGACCTGGCTCATTTCAACGTCCACTATGACAACTGGTTCAGCGAACGGACGCTCCATCCCGATGCCATCCAGGCAGCCTGCAAGGTCCTGGAAGAACGGGGCAAAATTTACGAAAAAGACGGTGCCCTCTGGCTGAAATCGACGGATTACGGCGACGACAAAGACCGCGTCGTCATCCGCGACAACGGCGTGCCGACCTATCTGGCAGCGGACATCGCCTACCATAAGAATAAATACGACCGGGGCTTCAAGAAGATGATCAATATCTGGGGCGCCGACCACCACGGCTACGTGGCCCGCGTCAAGGCCGCCATGACGGCCCTCGGCTACGATGCTAGTCAGCTGGAAGTGCTCCTTTTGCAGATGGTCCGCCTCCTGCGCAACGGCGAAGTCGTCAAGATGAGCAAGCGGACCGGTCAGGCCATCACCCTGAACGAACTGATCGAAGAAGTCGGCACCGATGCAGCGCGCTATTTCTTCATCATGCGTTCCCTCGACACGCAGCTCGATTTCGACATCGACCTGGCCAAGTCGCACAGCAACGAAAACCCGGTCTACTACATCCAGTATGCCCACGCCCGTATCTACAGCATCTACCGCCAGGCCAAAGAAGCCGGTGCCGACATGAGCACGGACTGGTCCGACGTCAAGTGGGACACGCTGAAGAACGAATATGAACTGGAGCTGATCAAGAAGATGGCCGCCTTCCCGGAAGAAGTCCAGCGCGCCGCCCGCGAACGTGCGCCGCACCGCATCGCCCACTTCGTCTACGAACTGGCCGGCCTGTTCCATACGTTCTACAATCACTGCCGCATCATCCAGGAAGACAAGGACCTCGAAAGAGCCCGTCTGGCCCTGGTTACGGCCGTGCGCATTACCATTGCCAACAGTCTGGCAATTTTAGGGGTTTCTGCTCCTGAAAAAATGTAATATAATATATTAATAGATAAAATTTTGATTGCTTTTGATTCGCGATGAGCAGAGGCTCAACAGGGAGGAAATATGGCTAAATACATCTTTGTCACAGGCGGCGTCGTTTCTTCGTTAGGGAAAGGCATTACAGCAGCATCGCTGGGCCGTTTGCTGAAGAACCGCGGCTACAAGGTCACGATCCAGAAGTTTGACCCCTATATCAACATCGACCCGGGCACGATGAGCCCGTATCAGCACGGTGAAGTCTTCGTCACCGACGACGGCACGGAAACGGACCTCGACCTCGGTCACTATGAACGCTTCATTGATATCAACCTCGGCAAGAACTCCAATGTCACGACGGGTAAAATCTACTGGTCGGTCCTGCAGAAGGAACGCCGCGGCGACTATCTGGGCCACACCGTCCAGGTCATCCCGCACATTACCAACGAAATCAAGAACCGCGTCTACCGCGTCGGCGACGATGACAATGCGGATATCGTCATCACCGAAATCGGCGGCACTGTCGGCGACATCGAAAGCCTTCCTTTCCTGGAAGCCATCCGCCAGATCAAGAAGGAAGTCGGCCGCAACGATGTCCTCTACATCCACGTCACCCTCGTACCGTACATCGGTGCAGCAGGCGAACTGAAGACCAAGCCGACCCAGCACAGCGTCAAGGAACTGCGCAGCATCGGCATCCAGCCGGACATCATCGTCTGCCGCACGGAACGCCCGCTCTCCGATGAAATGAAGGACAAACTGGCCCTCTTCTGCGATATCGACAAAGACGCAGTCATCGAAAACAAGACCCTGAACAGCATCTACGAAGTACCGCTCCTCCTCTCGGAAGAAGGCATGGACCGCATCGTCCTGGAAAAACTCGACCTGCCGGACCGTCCCTGCGACATGGAAGACTGGAAGAAGATGGTCCACGCCATCTACAATACGGAAAAGACCCTGGAAATCGCCCTCGTCGGCAAGTACGTCGCTCTTCACGACGCTTACCTGAGTGTCGCTGAAGCTCTCAACCACGCCGGCATCGCCTATAAGACGAAGGTCAACATCCACTGGATCGATTCGGAAACCCTGGAAGATCCGAACCTCTCGATGGAAGAAGTCTTCAAGGATATCGACGGCATCGTCGTTCCCGGCGGTTTCGGCAACCGCGGCGTCGAAGGCAAGATCCGCGCCGTCCAGTATGCCCGTGAAAACAACGTGCCTTATCTCGGCCTCTGCCTCGGTATGCAGTGCGCTGTCATGGAATTCGCCCGCCACGTCGTCGGCCTCGAAGGCGCTACGTCGTCGGAATTCCACGAAGACGCCAAATTCCCGGTCATCGACCTCATGCCGGATCAGGTCGACGTCTCCGAAAAAGGCGGCACCATGCGCCTCGGCCTCTATCCCTGCAAGCTCGCCGAAGGCACGAAGGCTCACGAAGTCTACAATTCCAACCTCATTTATGAACGCCATCGCCATCGTTGGGAATTCAACAACAAATACCGTACGGAAATGGTCAACGCCGGCCTGGTCATCTCGGGCACATCGCCGGACGACCGCCTGGTAGAAATCGTCGAACTCAAGGATCACCCCTGGTTCGTAGGCTGCCAGTTCCATCCGGAATTCAAATCCCGTCCGACCAAAGCCCATCCGCTCTTCAAAGGGCTGATCAAAGCCGCTTTGGATCTTAAAGGGGAATGATGAAAAAAAGCGCCGCTCCTGCGGCGTTTTTTTTGTGGTTCGTTTGGCGTTCGTCGTTCGTCGAAATTTCGCACAAAGGCAGGATAAGGTCGTACACAGAATTCACGCGGGCGCCCCACATGGACGCCCCTACAGCGATGAACGATGAACGACCCGCGACGAACGGCAAGAATGCATATAATGCATATACTATGCATATATATGTGATTTTTTGAACGTACGGCAAAGTTATTTTTTCTATGCGAAAAAATGAAAAAAGGTTGGTTTCGGGGAGAAAAAATAAATTATTTTTACTTGCCGGGCAGCCGCGCAGAATACCGTACGGGCGCCTTTTATAGTGTACAAAATGGGTGCTCTATACGGAAATGTAAATTACGTTATCACTTTCAATTAGGACTTATTTTGACTTCTTTTTCCTTCGCATTGCATAACATAAAAATAAGTTAAATGTGTAACTTTGCTCTGATTTTCACATTGAATAATATGCTACTTAATGATATAATGTAAGCGATTGAAAGCATGATTCATGTTTTTATTATTTTTCATTATATAATAATGAGGTGATTTTTGATGTTGAATACCTTTAAAAGAGGTGGGGTCCATCCTGACGATGGCAAGATCTATGCAAGAAACAAAGCCATAGAAACCCCGGCAGTACCGGCTCAAGTCGTCATTCCCATGAGCCAGCACTTTGGTGCACCCTGTACACCGACCGTCAAAGTCGGCGATCTGGTCAAGAAGGGCCAGCTTATTGGGACGAGCGACGCCTTCCTGCATGCTGACATCCATGCATCTACGTCCGGCAAAGTCATCAAAGTTGCGCCCATGCCGCACAACATGATGGTCAAATGCATGGCTGTCGTCATCGAAGCAGACGGCAAGGATGAATGGGCAGAAGGGATTCCCCAGGCTCACGACTGGAAACAGCTCGAACCGAAAGAAATCCTTGAACTCATCAAAAAGGCAGGCGTCGTCGGCTGCGGCGGTGCTACTTTCCCGGCTCACGTCAAATTGGCTCCGAACAAACCGGTCGATACGTTCATCGTCAACGGTGCAGAATGCGAACCGTATCTGACCTGCGACTACCGCGCCATGGTAGAAAAGGAAACGACGGACAAACTCGTCACAGGCGTCCAGATTTGCATGAAAGTCCTCGGCGTCCACAAAGCCTTCATCGGCATTGAAGACAACAAGCCCGAAGCCATCCAGAACCTGACCGAAGCTTTCAAAGATATTCCTGAAGTTACCGTTCTCGCCTGCAAGACGAAGTACCCTCAGGGTGCTGAAAAGATGATGATCGAAGCCTGCACAGGCCGTCAGGTCGAACCGGGCGGACTTCCTATGAACGTCGGCTGCGTCGTCAGCAACGTCGGTACGGTCATCGCCATCACCGATGCTGTCTGCCAGGGTATCCCCTTCATCGAACGTCTTACGACCGTCACCGGTGACTGCATCAAAGAACCGAAGAACCTGCGTCTGCGTATCGGCACGACGTTCCAGGAAGCCATTGATTACTGCGGCGGTTTCTCGAAACAGCCGGACCGCCTGATCGCCGGCGGCCCGATGATGGGTCTCGCCCAGTATCAGCTCGACGTACCTATCACCAAAGGTGCATCCGGTATCCTCGCACTTTCTCCGGAAAAATGCCAGGTCGGCGAAGAATCTCCGTGCATCCGCTGCGGCCGCTGCGTAGAAGCATGTCCGATGGGCCTCATTCCGAGCCAGCTCAGCATCTTCTCGTCCTGCCAGGCATGGGATAAATGCATGGAATACGGCGTCATGAACTGTGTCGAATGCGGCAGCTGTGTCTATACCTGCCCGGCAAAACGCAACATTGTCCAGTATATCCGCAATGCGAAGGGCCAGTGCAAAGCCATCCAGCGTGCAGCGCAGGCAAAGGCTGAAGCACAGAAGGCCAAGAACTAATTGGAAGAAGGGATATCATGAGTCCAGAAGCTAAAGGACAAACAAATGGAAAGGATGCTAAAGACATGCAGGAATTTAAACTTACCGTAGCATCTTCACCGCATGTTCGCTGTAACGAAACCATTCCTAAGATCATGTGGAATGTCGTCGCCGCTCTTGTACCGGCTGCTGCGTTCGGCGTCTACTATTTCGGTGTCAATGCTCTCGTCAATATCATCGTCGCAATTGTCTCGGCAGTTGTATTTGAATTCTTATGGGAAAAACTGATGCACAAACGCATCACCATCAAAGACGGTTCCGCCGTCATCACAGGCCTTCTCCTGGCTATGTGCTGCCCGCCGAACCTCCCCTGGTGGATGAGCATCGTCGGTTCCTTCCTCGCTATCGTCGTTTGTAAACAGGCCATGGGCGGCCTCGGCTACAACATCTTCAACCCGGCTCACGTCGGCCGTGCAGGCCTGATGGTCTCCTGGCCGATTGCCATGACGACATGGACCCAGCTCAACGGTACGGTCGTCGACGGCGTCGCCGGCGCTACGCCGCTGAACGTCTTCAAACACGGCGGCACAGATGCCCTCTTCCAGCTCTTCGGCACGAACGACTGGGGCAGCATCTATCAGAGCCTCTTCTTCGGCTTCCGCAACGGTTCCCTCGGTGAAACCTCTACGGTCCTCCTTATCCTCGGCGGTTTGTGGCTGATCTACAAAGGCTACATCAACTGGCAGGTACCTGTCATCATGATCGCTACGGTCGGCATCCTCATGGGTGCTATCTACGGCAGCGCCAGCATCGCCCTCTTCGAAATGATGGCCGGCGGCCTGATCATCGGCGCCTTCTTCATGGCCACCGATATGGTTACGGCTCCGATCACCCTCAAAGGTCAGATGATCTTCGCTTTGGGCTGCGGCCTGATTACGGTCCTCATCCGTACCCTTGGCGGTTATCCTGAAGGGGTTTGCTACTCCATCCTGCTCATGAATACCTTGACTCCGCTCATCGACCGTCTGGTTAAACCGACCGTCTTTGGCGCAGTAAAGACAAAGGGGGCTAAATAAAATGGCAGACAAAAATGGAAGCGGAATCTTTAAGATTGCCATGAACCTGGCCATTACCTGCCTCGTTTCTGGCTGCATCATCGGCGCCGTCTTCTTCATTACCGGCCCGATCGCTACGGCAAAAGCGGAACAGATGAAACAGGATTCTATGAAATCCCTCGTTCCGCAGGCTGACAAATTCGTTCCTGTCCAGGGCGAAAAAGATACATTCATCGCTGAACAGGGCGGCAAGAAAGTTGCTTACATCATCCCGACGGCTCCGAAAGGCTACGGCGGCCCAATCAAGATGCTGACGGCTGTCAAAGCAGACGGCACGGTCCTCGACTACACGGTCCTCGAAGCCAATGAAACTCCGGGCCTCGGCGACAGAGGTGCTAAATCTCCGTTTAAAGATCAGTTCAAAGGCAAGAAGCTGGAAAACCTGGAAGTCACCAAAGAAGCTGGCGTAAAGGATAAGATCCAAGCCATGACCGGTGCTACCATTTCTTCCCGTGCTTTCACTTTGGGCGTTAAGCAGGCTGTTGAAAAAGCAGCACAGTTAGGGGGTAAATAATAATGAATCTTTGGAAAGTATTTACTAGAGGCATTATTGAAGAAAACCCGTACTTCGTCCTGGCCTTGAGCCTGTGCCCGGGCCTTGCCGTAACGACAAGCGTCATCAACGGCCTGACCATGGGCTGCACAGTATGGTTCGTTATCACGGCGAACAACGTCGTCGTCTCCATCATCCACAAGTTGATCAACAAGAAAGTCCGTATCCCTGTATACATCACCTGTATTGCTACCATCGTTACCTGCGTACAGCTGTTCCTGCAGGCCTATGCACCGGATCTCTACAAAGCCTTGGGCGTATACCTCGACCTGGTCGTCGTCTTCGCTATCATCCTGGCTCGTGCTGAATCGGTTGCTTCGAAGAACGGTGTCGTCGTTTCCTTCCTCGACGGCATGGGCATGGGCATCGGCTTCACCATCGCTATGTTCATGATTTCCTTCGTCCGCGAAATCCTCGGCAACGGCACTTTCTTTGGTATGCCTGTCTTCGGTCCGTCCTACCAGCCTGCCCTGATCATGGCACTGCCGCCTGGAGCTTTCATGCTCATCGGTTTCATTATGGCCGGCTTCAAGAAATGGAATGAACACGTTGAAAGACAGAGACAACTGAAAGGGAGTGAAGGATAATGGAATACTTTACGCTGTTTATCGGGGCTGTCTTGATTAACAACTTCGTATTGACCAAGTTCCTCGGTTTGTGTATCTTCTTCGGCGTTTCCAAGAACCTCAACGCCTCTGTCGGCATGGGTTTTGCCGTAACGTCTGTCATCACTTTGAGCACTATCCTCGCATGGTGCCTTTACAACTGGGTCCTCGTACCGCTCAACCTTACGTTCCTGCGTACGATTTCCTTCGTTATCTTGATCGCAAGTTTCGTACAGTTACTGGAAATCATCATCAAGAAAGAATCGCCGACACTGTATAACATGTGGGGCATTTACCTCATGCTGATTGCGACGAACTGTATCGTCCTCTCCGTCCCGGTCATCAGTGTCACCAGCGGTTACAACTTCCTCCAGAACATCGTCTTCGCCGTTGGCGCAGGCCTCGGCTTCGCCCTGGCTCTGATCCTCATGGCCAGCTGCCGCGAAAAACTGGACTACGCTGCTGTTCCTGAAGCCCTCAAAGGCACGCCGATCGCTTTCATCGTTGCCGGTATGATGTCCCTGGCATTCCTCGGCTTCTCCGGTATGATTTAAGGCAAAGGAGTTGGAAATAAATCATGGATTACTCGTTCATTGCAATCATGGCTGTCGTTATCATGGCCTGCATCGGTATCGTCTTCGGCTTTATCCTTGCCAGCGCAGATAAGAAATTTGCCATGGAAGAAAACCCGCTCATCGGCGAAGTAAAAGAAGCACTTCCTCAGGGCCAGTGCGGTGCCTGCGGTTTCGCCGGTTGTGCTAAATATGCGGAAGCTGTCGTCCTCGACCCGAACGTTCCGCCTAACCTCTGTGTTCCTGGCAAAGCTGAAGTCGCTGCTGTCGTCGCTAAACTGACGGGCAAAGTTGCGGAAGCTACGGAACCGAAATACGCTCACATCAAATGCCGCGGCGGCAATGGCATTGCCAAATTGGCTTATGAATACAAAGGTGTTCATGACTGCGCCGCTGCCAAAATCGTCCAGCAGGGCCCGAAATTCTGTAAATTCGGCTGCCTCGGCTTCGGCAACTGCACGCGTGCCTGCCCGTTCGGTGCCATGAGCATGGGTGAAAACGGCCTGCCGGTCGTCAACAAAGACATCTGCACAGGCTGTGGCAAATGCGCGTCTGTCTGCCCGAACCACGTCATCGAACTCCTGCCGATGAGTGCCAAAGCCAGCATCAGCTGCAGTTCGAAAGATTTCGGCGCTGCTGCCATGAAGAACTGCAAGGCTATGTGTCTCGGCTGCGGTTCCTGCATGCGCAACTGCTCCCACAAAGATGAAGGCGCTATCAAGATCGTCGATCATCTGGCCGTCATCAATCAGGACATCTGCCACAACTGTGACAACGCTACCTGCCTGACGAAGTGCCCGACCGGTGCCATCAACGAAATGATCAAAGGTGCTTTCAAGAAAGAAGAAAACGTAGGTTAATACATGGATAAGAAACGGTATGTATGGGTTCTTCTCACCATGGCGTTCCTCATCATCCTTAGTTGCTCCGGATGCACTCTGCATCCGGAGTCTTCTTTTGATAGGAGTGGCGTCGCCATGGACACGACGGTTTCCCTCAAGGCCACGGGCAAGGAAGCAAAAGAAGCCGTCGATGAAGGCTTCGAACGGCTGAACGAGCTCGATAAACTGGCCGGCGAAAATGAAGACAGCGATGTCAGCCGCATCAACGCCGCTGCCGGCAAGGACTACGTCCAGGTCGACCCGGCCGTCTATGAAATGATTGAATACGCCAAGGACTATTCGGCCAAGAGCCAGGGCGAATGGGATATCACCGTCGGCGTCATGACCAAACTCTGGCGCATCGGCAACGACGACCAGCACGTGCCGTCAGCGGATGAAATTTCCCAGGCCCTCCTCAAGGTCAACTATCAGGACATCCTCCTGCGGCCGGAAGACCACAGCGTCAAACTGGCGAAACCGGGAATGGCCATCGACCTCGGCGGCGTGGCCAAAGGGTATGCCGTCGACGAGATCCGCAAAATCTACGAAAAGCACCACATCGAAAGCGGCCTCATCAACCTCGGCGCCAGCTCGATGTATGCTGTCGGCAAGACGACGAAGGGCAAGCCCTGGAAAATCGGCATCAAGCATCCCCGCTCCGATGACGATAAGAACTTCCTGGGCATCGTCTCCATCGAAAATCAGGCCCTCTCGACGTCGGGCGACTACGAACGCTACTTCATCCAGGACGGCGTCCGCTACCACCACATCTTCGATCCCCGCACGGGCTATCCGGCCCGCTCCGGCGTGATGAGCGACTCCGTGATCATCGACGGTTCCGTACCCCATGCGGGCATGCTCAGCGACATGATGACGACCATCGTCTTCGTCCTGGGACCGCAGAAGGGCCTCGACCTGGTAAGCAGCCTGGAAGGCGTGGACTGCGAAATCACGGGCACTGACAACGCCATCTACATGACCCAGGGCTTCCGCGACAATTTCTCCGACATGAACAGTGATTTTCATCTGGCAGAATAAACCTCTTCCCATATAAGTAAAAAGTATAGATAACAAATAATTAATAACTTTAAGTCTATTTACTTTTTGGGCCGTTTGTAAGATAATATAAATGTAATTCTTATCATACGGAGGGTAACAAAAAAGATGGATCATATTGATGACAAGATTTTAACCATTTTAAAGCATAATGGCAAAGCGTCGGCTACGGAAATCAGCAAGGTCGTCGGCCTTTCCATCCCGGCAGTCGCCGAACGTATACGCAAGATGGAACACAACGGCATCATCGAAGGCTATGGCGCGAAAATCAGCCGCCGCAAGACGGGCTACAACGTCACGGCCTTCATCATGGTCAACCTTGAACGGTCCGGCGATGTCGAAGAATTCCGCTCGAAAATCGTCCAGTATCCGGAAGTCCTGGAATGCCACCACGTCGTCGGTGCTTTCGACTATCTCCTGAAAGTCCTGGTCAAGACACCGGATGACCTGGAACACTTCCTCATGCAGGTCCTGAACGAAATCCCGACAGTCGCCTCGTCGCAGACCTTCATGTGCCTGTCGACACTCAAAGAAGAATGGAACGTGTAAAATGAAAAAAGCTGTCCTTGCGGACAGCTTTTTCGTTTGCCGTGGGTCGTGGCTCGTTTGTCGTTGAATGGAAAGGAGCTGCCTTATAAGGGCAGCTCCTTTTCCTATGCCTTTATTTTCCCATCCAAACTGATGGTGTATACGTTCATGGGAATCGCCTTGCCGCTTTGCTGCAGGGCTTTTTTAGCAGCCATTTCCAGGCCGCCGCAGCACGGGACTTCCATGCGGACGAGGGTGATTTCGCGGATGTCGTTCTGGCGCAGGATTTCTGTCAGTTTTTCCGAGTAGTCGATGTCGTCGAGTTTGGGACAGCCGATGAGGGTGATATGGCCTTTGATGAAGTCTTCGTGGAAGCGGGCGTAGGCGTAGGCTGTGCAGTCTGCGGCGATGAGCAGCTTGGCGCCGTTGAAGTAGGGCGTATGGGGCGGCACGAGCTTGATCTGGACGGGCCACTGGCTTAGCTGGGACGCCGCCGGGACGTCGGCGGCTGCAGGCGCTGCTTCTTTGGACTGGAGAGAGCGGGCCCGGCTGCCGGGACAGGTGTGGGGCCGGCCTTTATAGACGCGGCCCTGGGCGGCCATGTTCTTCTTTACGGCTTCTTCGTCGTAGGCTGCGGCTTCGCGTTCGACGAAGGTAATGGCATCCGTCGGGCAGTGGGGCAGGCAGTCGCCTAAGCCGTCGCAGTAATCGTCGCGCATGAGGCGGGCTTTGCCGTCGACCATAGCGATGGCGCCTTCATGACAGGCAGCGGCACAGGCACCGCAGCCATTGCATTTTTCTGAATCAATCTGTATAATTTTACGTAGCATAACAACCTCCGCAAAGCTGGAAAAATACTATCTTGGAACTTCTGATACTTCCAGTATAGCCCCTTTGCCGGTTTTTGGCGGTTGTTTTTACAACAATCTCTTTTGGGAGGCGCATCTATGGAACAATATTTGTCGCTCATTGAAAAATCTCCGCTCTTCAAAGACATTGCCGAGAGCGATGTCATGTCTTTGCTGCAGCATCTGAAGGTCCGCAAAAAGACGTATAAGAAAGGGGACTTCCTCTTTTTTTCCGGTGATACTGTCTCGTATATCGGCCTCGTCCTGGAAGGGGCCGTGCACATCATCCAGGAAGACTACTGGGGCAACCGCAATATCCTCTCCCAGATCCCGGCAGGCTATTTCTTCGGCGAAGCCTTTGCCTGTCTGCCCGGCTCGGCAGCGACGGTCGACGTCGTCGCTGCTGTGGACACGACGATCATGCAGGTCTATCTGGAAAACGTCCTCCACGCCGGCCAGACTTTGACGGCGGCGCAGGTACGCTTTATGGCCAATCTCCTGGGCCTCATGTCCCAGAAGAATCGCCTCCTCACCGAAAAGATGCGCTACCTGACGCAGCGCTCGACACGCCAGAAAATCATGCTCTACCTTTCCGACCTGGCCCGCCGTACGGGCAAGAATAGCTTCATGCTGCCCTTCAACCGCCAGCAGATGGCCGACTTCCTCTCCGTCGACCGCAGTGCCATGTCGGCCGAACTGAGCAAGATGAAGAAGGATGGGCTCATTGATTACAGGAAAGATAAATTCACCTTGCTGGAATAGGCGCCTGTGTCGCCGCTGTCCGCAGTTCGCCGTCCGCAGCCCGTTTTATATTACATCAAACGTCAAACCTCAAACGATTTCTAGTGCAGGTGCGGTAAAATGTGTCCCATTTTGTTCTTTTTCGTTTCCAAGTAGAATTCGTCAAATTTCTGCGCTTTCATTTCGATGGGGACGCGTTCGACGATTTCGACGCCGAAGCCTTCGAGGCCGTAGATCTTCTGCGGGTTGTTGGTCAGGAGGCGGATTTCCTTGGCGCCCATGTCCTGGAGAATCTGGGCACCGATCCAGTATTCGCGCAGGTCCGGTGCGAAGCCGAGTTTTTCGTTGGCTTCGACTGTGTCATAGCCCTGTTCCTGGAGGACGTAGGCCTTGAGTTTGTTGATCAGGCCGATGCCGCGGCCTTCCTGGCGCATGTAGAGGAGGATGCCCCGGCCTTCGGCGTTGATCTGCGTCAGGGCAGCGGCGAGCTGTTCGCCGCAGTCGCAGCGGCGCGAGCCGAAGACGTCGCCTGTGAGGCATTCGGAGTGGACGCGGCAGAGGAGGTTCTTGCCGTCGCCGATTTCACCTTTGACCAGGGCGACGTGGTGTTCGCCCGTCAGGTCGTTGACGTAGCCGTAGATCTTGAAGTCGCCGTATTTCGTCGGCATCTTGGCGACGGCTTCGCGGATGACGTGTTTGTCGTGGCGGCGGCAGTAGTTCTGCAGGTCGTGGATGGTGATGAATTTCAGGCCGTATTCATCAGCGATTTTCCAGAGGTCCGGCGTGCGCATCATCGTGCCGTCGTCAGCCATGATTTCGCAGCAGAGGCCGACCTGTTTGAGGCCTGCCAGGCGCAGCAGGTCGACGGTGGCTTCCGTGTGGCCGTTGCGGGTCAGGACGCCGCCGCGTTTGGCGACGAGAGGGAAGTTGTGGCCCGGACGGCGGAAGTCTTCGGGGCGGGCCGATTCTTCGGCGCATTTGCGGGCCGTCAGGGCTCGTTCGACAGCGGAGATGCCCGTCGTCGTGTCGACGTGGTCGATGGAGACGGTGAAGGCTGTTTCGTGGTTGTCTGTATTTTCGCTGACCATCTGGGGCAGGCCGAGCTTGTGGGCGTATTCGCTGCTCATGGGCATGCAGATCAGGCCCTTGCCGTGGCTGGCCATGAAGTTCATATTTTCTGTCGTGCAGTACTGGGCAGCACAGATGAAGTCGCCTTCATTTTCGCGGTCCGGGTCGTCTGTGACGATGATGATATGGCCGGCCTGGAGTTCGTCCAGTGCTTCTTCGATGGTGTTGAATTTACGTTTTTCTGTCGTCAAAATAAAGACCTCCTTGATATGTACGGGTACGCTGTGCATCCGGGGCAAAAGAAAAAGCCCTGAATGCATCAGGGCTTGTTTTGCAATGTAAGGGAAGGCAGGCCGCCAGAAAGCAGCACGCCTCATCTTCTTCCATCCAGACTATACTGTCGGTTTTGGAGTTTCACCAAATCACGAGCCAAATGGCTCCTACGCCGTAGCGTTCGCGGACTGTACCGCCGATCGGGAATTTCACCCTGCCCTGAAGATATACGTTTTATTATTCGGTTCTGTAATGTATTATACACGTTTGACTCACTTTTGGCAAGAGGCCGCGAGTGCCGGCAGGCTCAGTCGTCGAGGTCGAAAATCTTGCCGGGGTTGAGGATATCGTTCGGGTCGAGGGCTTTCTTGACGGCCTTCATCATTTCCAGTTCGCCGGGATCCGTGAATTCTTCCATGAGCTGCTTGCGCTTGTAGCCGATGCCGTGTTCGCCCGAAAGGCGGCCGCCGTGGGCATAGATGAATTTATACAGTTCCTGCTGGTTGGCCTTGACCCGGGCATCCCAGTCTTCATAGGTCGCGTCTTCGTTTTTCAGGATGTTCAGGTGGATGTTGCCGTCGCCGGCGTGGCTGGCGATACGCGTGACGAGGTTGTATTTCTTGGCAAGGTGCAGGATTTCATCGAGAAGGGCCGCTTCCTGGTCGACAGGGACGACGACGTCTTCCTTGCAGACGATGAGGCTTTCAGCGCGGACGGCTTCGGCAAAGGCCTTGCGGGCCTGCCAGATTTTGTTGTGGTCGGCGACGAGGACGGACGAAGCGCCGTTTGCCGTGCAGACTTCGTCGAGGGTTACGGCTTTGTCGTCCAGGTCGTCTTCGCTCGTCCCTTCGACTTCGACGATGACGTAGTTGCCGTGATCGCTGCCCTGGAGGCTTTCATTGAGGTATTTTTCGACGGACTTGATGGTGATGTTGTCCATGAATTCGACGCACGTCGGCGTAATGCCCGCTTTGATGATCTTCGTGACGACGCCCATAGCCTTCTGGCGGTCGTCGAAGATGGCTAAGAGGTCGAGGGCGTACTTCGGCTTCGGCAGGAGCTTCAGGGTCGCCTTAGTGATGATGCCCAGGGTCCCTTCAGAGCCGATGATCAGCTGGTCCAGGCAGTAGCCCGTCGACTGCTTCTGCAATCGCGCGCCGAGGTTGACGATGCGCCCTGTGGGATTGACGACTTCCACGCTGTAGACCTGGTGGCGCGTCGTGCCGTATTTGACGGCCCGGTTGCCGCCGGCATTGGTGGCGATGTTGCC
>URLP01000003.1 GCA_900548635.1 uncultured Megasphaera sp. | reverse complement strand
GGTCGTGCCGGTCTTGACGCCGTTGGCACCGGGGAAGCCGCTGCTCAGGAACTGGTTCGTCGACGTGCAGTGCTTGGAGCCGCCGTTGATATAGGGCATGTCGTATTCGCTGTGATCGACCATGTCGCGGAATTCAGGCATCTTCATGCCGTAAGCAGCGATGGTGGCCATGTCGCGGGCCGTCGAATAGTGGTCGCTGTCCGGCAGGCCGTGGGGATTCGTAAAGTGCGTATGCGTGCAGCCGAGCGCTGCGGCTTTTTCATTCATCTTGGCGACGAAATCCGCCTGGCTCGGCGTCACGGTTTCGGCGACGGCAACGGCTGCATCACAGCCGGAAACGGTCATCATACCGGTCATGGCATTCTTCAGAGTAATCTGATCGCCCGGGTCGATGCCCAGGACAGAAGCATCGCTTTCGATATTGTAGACGTCGTTCGTAATCTTCAAGGGCTGGTCCATTTTTCCCTGAGCCTTGCCGAGTTCGATGCCGACGACGGCTGTCATGACCTTTGTTGTACTGCCCGGATACGCGCGTTCATCGGCGTTCTTAGCATACAACTGCGCGCCTGTATCCGCATCCATGACATAGGCAGACTGGGCGCTGATTTCCGGCGCCTGCGGTGCCGCAGCGAGGACAGAGGCCGAGACAGTCAGACACGTAAGGGCTGTCAGACAGAGCATTTTTTTGAAAAACATAGTTTCACTCTCTTTCTCTATAAAGGATTTTTCGCAGCCATCTTCGGCTTGCGGGGATATTTCTTCGGACTTTCTTTGACCTTTTCGATGTAGAGGACGGCCCGCACGTCATCGAGGCCCGGCAGACGGACAGGGCGGACGGCAGCGACGCGGCCGCCGAGGATTTTGAGGGCATTCTCTGCTTCCGCCAGCTCTTCTTCATACTGGGCGCCCTTCAGGGAAATGAAGTAACCGCCGCAGCGGACGTAGGGCAGGGCCCATTCGGCCAGGATATTAAGGCGGGCGACAGCCCGGCTGGTAACGATATCGAAGGCGCTGCGGTATTCCGGCTTGTGGGCCATTTCTTCGGCCCGGCCGTGCAGGAACGAGGCCGTAAGGCCCAGGTCAGCGACGAGCTTTTCCAGGAAGGTCAGGCGCTTCTGGAGGGAATCGAAAAAGGTCATCTTAAGGTCCGGCCGGTAAATGAGCAGGGGCAGGCCGGGGAAGCCGGCGCCTGTGCCGAGGTCGAGGACTTTCGCCTTTTCTTTGAAATAAGCCGCATCACAGCAGGAAAGGCTGTCGGCCATATGCTTCACGGCGACGCCCTTCGGATCCGTAATGGCCGTCAGATTCATGACTTTATTCGTCTCGACGAGGCGGTCGTTAAAGGTGACGAACTGGTCGAGCTGTTTTTCGCTGATCTTCAGGTCCATGGCTTTCAGGGCCGCTTCCAGTTCAGTGCGAAACATGGCTTTTTTCCTCCCGGCTGCGCTGTTCCAGGACGATGAGCAGGGCCGTAATGTCTGCCGGCGAAACGCCGGAGATGCGGCTTGCCTGGCCTAAGGAGACAGGGCGGATTTCGTCGAGCTTCTGCCGCGCTTCGGCAGAGAGGGTATCGATGTCGGCATAGACGATGTCGGCAGGCATCTTTTTCTGTTCCAGGCGGTTCATCTTTTCGACCTGTTCCAGCTGACGGCTGATATAGCCTTCGTATTTAATCATGATTTCAATTTCTTCTTCCACGTCGGCTGTCAGTTCCGGCAGGTCGAAAACCGTACGCAGGGCTTCGTAGTTGACATCGCTGCGGCGCAGGAGGTCGTAGGCTGTAATGGCCGTATGGATGGGCGCCGTGCCGAGCTGTGCCAGTTTTTCCAGGTTGGCCTTAGACGGCGTGACGGAAATGGCCTTAAGGGCGGCGATGCCTTCGTCGATCGCCTTTTTCTTGGCCGTGAAGAGGTCGTAGCGTTCCTGCGTAACCAGGCCCAGGTCATAGCCCTTCTGGGTCAGGCGCAGGTCGGCGTTGTCCTGGCGCAGGATGAGGCGGTATTCGCTGCGGCTGGTCATGATGCGGTACGGTTCGTTCGTGCCCTTCGTGACCAGGTCGTCGATGAGGACGCCGATGTAGGCTTCCGAACGGGTGAGGATGAACGGTTCCTTACCTTTGATTTTCAAGGCCGCATTGATGCCGGCCATCAGTCCCTGGGCCGCTGCTTCTTCATAGCCGCTGGTACCGTTGGCCTGACCTGCGGAAAAGAGGCCGGCAATCTTCTTTACTTCCAGCCACGGCGTGAGCTGTGTCGGGTCGAGGCAGTCGTATTCGATGGCATAGCCCGGACGCATGATCTTGACGTCTTCCAGGCCCGGGATGGTGCGCAGGAAAGCGTACTGGACGTCAGCCGGCATGCTGGTGCTCATGCCCTGGACGTACATTTCTTCCGTCGCTTCTCCTTCGGGTTCGATGAAGAGCTGGTGGCGTTTCTTATCGGCGAAGCGGACGATCTTCGATTCGATGGACGGGCAGTAGCGCGGCCCGATGCCCTGGATGATGCCATTGCACATCGGCGCCCGGTCGAGATTGTCGCGGATGATCTTATGCGTCTTTTCGTTGGTGAAAGTCAGCCAGCAGCATTCTTTGTTGCGATTCTTCCGTTCCGAAAGGAAGGAGAAGGCATGACCGTCTTTGTCGCCTTCCTGTTTGGCCATTTCCTCGGTCCGCAGGGTACGGCGGTCGACGCGGGCCGGCGTACCGGTTTTAAAGCGCATCAGTTTGAGGCCGGCCTTTAAGAGGGAGCCTGACAGGTCTTCGGCCGAACGCTGGCCGATAGGGCCGCCGGAATAGGTGCACGTGCCGATGATAATTTTCCCCTTCAAATAGGTCCCTGTCGCCAGGATGACGCACTTGGCCTTGTAGACTTCGTCCAGTTCCGTGCGGACGCCCGTGACGGCGCCGTCTTCGACGAGGAGGTCCGTGATCATGAGCTGCTTGACGTCGAGATTATCCTGATTTTCCAGAGTATGCGTCATGGCCAGCTGGTACATCTTCTTATCGGACTGGGCCCGCAGGGAATAAACAGCCGGTCCTTTGCCGGTGTTGAGCATGCGCATCTGGAGACAGGTCTTATCCGTATTGATGCCCATTTCACCGCCCAGGGCATCGATTTCCCGGACGAGGTGGCTCTTGCCCGGGCCGCCGACAGCAGGATTGCAGGGCATGAGGGCAATATTGTCTAAATTCAGCGTCGCCATCAGGGTCTTAGCGCCCAGGCGGGCACTGGCCAAAGCGGCTTCACAGCCGGCATGGCCGGCACCGATGACGATGACATCGTATGTATCAACGGTAAACATGTTTACACTCCTTTACTTCCCTAAACAGAATCGGCTGAAGATTTCTTCAACCATATCGTCGTGGACCGTATCGCCTGTAATTGAGCCCAAAAGGTCCCAGGCTTCGCGCAGGTCGACGACGGCACAGTCGACGGGCATGCCGTTTTCGATGGAATCGAGGGCCCTCTGCAGGGCTTCCCGGCTCTGGCGGACCAATTCGATATGGCGCGTATTGGTGAGCAGGGCGCTGCCGGCCGTATCGGCGTGGGAGAGGGCCTGGGCAAGGAGCTGGTCCTTCAGGGTATCCAGGCCTTCGCCCGTGCCGGCTGAGACGGAAAGGACGGGATGACCGTATCCTTCAAGGTCTGCGGCGGCGACGACGGCGGGCAGATCCGTCTTATTGAGGATGATGAAGGCGTTCTTGTCCTTCGTTTCGTCCAGGATGGCCTTATCTTCGTCTGACAAGGGACGGGAACGGTCGATGACGACGAGGATAACGTCGGCCTTGTCCATATACGCCTTTGCCTTGGTGACGCCGATTTTTTCGACCGTATCGTCCGTTTCGCGGATGCCTGCCGTATCGACGAGGCAGACCGGCACGCCTTTCAGGGAAATCCATTCTTCCAGGACGTCCCGCGTCGTACCGGGCACGTCCGTGACGATGGCCCGGTCTTCTTTTAAGAGGCGGTTCAAAAGGCTCGACTTGCCGGCATTCGGCGTACCGGCAATGGCCGCCATGACACCGTCGCGGATAATGCGGCCGTCATGCGATTCTTTCAGCATGACATCGAGGGCGGCAAGCTGCTTGCGGATGGCGCCGGCCACATCGGGCACAGTAATATCTTCCAGATCTTCTTCCGGATAATCGATGGTCACTTCCAGGCGGGTAATGAAATCCGTCAGCTCTTTGCGCATGGCGCCGATGACTTTCGAGAGGCGGCCTTCGAGCTGGCTGACGGCACTGGTCAGTCCCTGACGGCTCTTAGCCTGGATGACGTCCATGACGGCTTCGGCCTGGGCCAGATCGATGCGGCCGTTAACGAAAGCGCGCTGCGTGAATTCACCGGGATTGGCCATGCGAGCACCGTGAGCAAGGACGAGGCCGAGGATTTCTTCCAGCGCCTTGCGGCCGCCGTGACACTGGATTTCCAGGACGTCTTCCGCCGTATACGAATGGGGGCCCTTCATGATCAGGAGCAGCACTTCGTCGACGGGACGGCCGTCATCGGCGACAATCAAGCCGTACTGGACAGAACGGTCCCGGCGCTGGGCTAAAGGTGTGCCGGCTTTGCCGGAGTGATTCCGGAAAATGGCATCGCCCACGTCATAAGCCTTGCTGCCGCTGATACGGATGACGCCGATGCCGCTTTCCCCCAAAGGGGTCGCAATGGCCGCAATCGTATCACTAGTATCGTACATGTTGTACTCCTTTCGATGTGGAAAAGGACCCGCCGCACAAAGCGGCAGGTCCTTATGTGGTTCGTTTGGCGTTCGTCGTTCGTCGAAGTTTCGCACAAACAGCAGATAAGGATATCCACAGAATTCGCGCGGGTGCCCCACGTGGGCGCCCCTACAACGGCAAACGATGAACGACCCACGACAAACGACGGGTAAAACGAGGCTGCGCATAAGGGGAAAAGCCTAATGCAGCCTTTCAATTATTCCTGATAGTAGATGACGACGTGACGGTATGGATCCTGGCCTTCGCTTTCGGTGCGGACCTGCGGGTCGTTCTGCAAAGTCACATGGATGATTTTGCGTTCATAGCCGTTCATCGGTTCGAGGACGACGCGGTCGCCGTTCTTCTTGACGCGGTTGGCCAGGCGGATTGCCAGCTGCTTCAGCGTTTCTTCCCGGCGATGGCGGTAATTTTCCACGTCGAGCATGATAAAGTGGCGCGTGCTCTGGCCCTGATTGGTCGTCAAATTGGTCAGATACTGGAGGGCGTCCAGGGTCTGGCCGTGTTTGCCGATGAGGATGCCCAGGTTCTTGCCGTGCAGATGCAGCAGGACTTTATCGGACTTGATCATCTTTTCGATGACCACGTCGATGCCCATGTTCTTCAGCACTTCCTGAAGGAAAGCTTTGGCTTTTACAGCTGCTTCTTCAGCCGTAAAGCTTTCAGCTTCGCTTTCGTCGCTTTCGCCGGAAACAGGTTCAGCCGCTGCCGGTACTGCTTCTGCGGCCGCTTCCTTCACTTCGGGAAGAGCGGCTTCCTTGGCAGGTACTGCCATTTCTTCCGTCTTGGCTGCCGCTTCCAGGGGTGCTTTGATATCGTCTACGGTCGGCACGGACGGCAAGCCTTCTTTTTCTGTAATGCGGACCTTAGCCGGCTTGCTGCCGAAGCCGAAGAAACCGCTCTTCGGTTCTTCCAGGACTTCGATGTCGACTTCTTCTTTCATTCTGCCGAGGCGCACCAGACCGGAGCGGACGGCATCTTCGATTGTTTTTCCTGTAGTTTCGATGGTACTCATGCTTCTGTTCGTGCTCCTTTTTTCTTAAGATGGGCCATCAGGAACTGCTGAGCCCACTGGAATACGTTAGAAACAACCCAGTAAATAACCAGGCCACTGGGGAAATTCAAGCTGATCCAGCCGATGAAAAGCGGCATGACGATCTTCATGATTTTCTGCTGTTTTGCCTGGGCATCAGAAGCGGCCACCTGCGTGCCGGACATCTGATTCTGGATGAAGTACGTCGAGACGGCCGACAAAACCGGCATGATATATGTGGGATCCGGCTGACCAAGGCTCGGGAGCCATAAGAAGCTTTCAAAAGCAGGGTCATAGGGATATTCCCGGAGAGCGTAGAAGATGGCGATGAGGAACGGCATCTGGATAAGAATCGGCAGGCAGCCCGAAAGGGGGTTAACGCCCATTTCCCGATAGAGCTTGCTCATTTCTTCCTGCATCTTCTTCTGATTGCCCTTATATTTCTTCTGTAATTCTTTGATTTTCGGCTGCAGTGTCTGCATGCCTTCCATGGAACGGATCTGTTTAGCTGTAAGCGGAGCCAGAACCAGTTTAATAATCAAGGTGAGCATGATAATGGCAATGCCATAGCTCGGATAACCTACATTCTGGGTAAATACATAGCAGTAATTCATGAATGTCGTCATAATACCGCTGAGGACATCCATTATTCCACTGAAAAAGCCCAATACTCTCAACTCCTGTTCAGTTGTAAAAATGGGGATTTACGGTACCGGATCATAACCGCCTTTGTGAAAGGGATGGCATTTTAAAATGCGCCTTACTGCCAAATAACTCCCTTTAAGAGCACCGTACTTCTGCAGCGCCTCGATGGCATAGGCAGAACATGTCGGATAGAACCGGCAGCACGGACGGTGCAGGGGCGATATGAACAGTTGGTAAAACCGGATAAGGGCTATGAAACACCGTTTCATGTGCGATCACTTCTTTTTCAATACCCTGGCGTGCCGGAAAAGCTGCAGGATGCTGTGTTCTGCTTCTTTATAGCCGGCATATTTCAAGCTGCTGCGTCCGATAAGGACCAGGTCGAAGCCGTCGCGCAGGTCAAACTGGTGCAGACGGTAGACTTCCTTCATCAGGCGGCGGCAGCGGTTGCGTTCGACGGCGCAGCCGATTTTCTTGCCCGTTACAAAACCAATCCGGGTCGGCTGTTTCGGTGAGCGCGGCAGGACGTAGAGGACGACGCGGCGGTTGACGTACGACTTACCGCGGCGGTATACGAGCTGGTACTCCCGGTTCTTGCACAGCCGTTGCTCTTTTGTTAGTTCATACATACGTGATTTGTCCTAAAAATGCCAGAAAAACAGAAAAATTCCGCCATCCGGAACTTTTCTGTTTATCTCGTAATAATTAAGCAGAGAGTTTCTTTCTGCCTTTCATGCGGCGTTTTTTCAAAACCATGCGGCCGCCTTTTGTCTTCATTCTTTCGCGGAAGCCGTGAGTTCTTTTTCTCCACAATGTATTCGGCTGATATGTCTGTTTCAAGCGAGACACCTCCTTCGTCATCATTGACAGTAAATGAATTTACACCATAACAGGTTAATTATAGTAAGTGAGCCTCAGCCTGTCAAGTCCCTTTTTTCGTACTGTATGCTTTTTAGGTATACCTTCTGCATAAGTATTCGTGAGAAATGTTCTTCCCTTAATTTCTGTTTTGTTGTAAAATGTGGATAGATAAATAAATTATCAACAATCTATCCACATTTTGTGGATAAGTCGAAAAGAACCGGAAATTCGATAGCTATCGTCTTTCCGTGTTTTTACGTCTGGATTGTCCACGTTATCCACAATAAAGCTGTACACATGTGCACTTTATATGATACACTCTATCTTACGCCCTATTTTACTCACAGATTGGAAGGATTATTATGGACCTGCTCAGCTTATGGGAAAAAATGCTGGCCAACCTGAAACAAGTCTTGCCTCAAGAGATTTTCAACAACTGGATCGAAAGCAATATTATTCCCTACTCGTATTCCGAAAAGGATAATCTCCTCATATTGGACACAATGACAAAATTTCTTTGCAATTATGTCAGCAAGCGGTATACAGCGGATCTGGAAGCGGCTGCTCAGAAAGCCATCGGCAGGCCGACAAAGGTCCGCCTGATTACGAGCCAGGAAAAAGAACCGGCTCCGGAAGCACCGCAGGAAGCCGTAGCCGAAACGATCGTCCTGCCGCCGCAGCACACGGCACCGGCAGCCCCGGAACCGCCGGCTCAGAAAGAACAAAATATCCCGTCAGAACAGACAGAATGGGTCCAGCCGGAACTGCCTATCGACGAAAGACAGACGGCCGCCATGCCCGTCGTCAAGGACGCCGTCCCCGTGAGCCATACGGCAGATGAAATTCCTTATAATAATAATTTAAATAAAGATTATACCTTTGATAACTTCATCGTCGGCAACAGCAACCGCGTGGCCACGGCTGTCGCCAAGTCCATTGCTGCCGCACCGGCCCAGAAATGGAATCCCTTCTATATCTACGGCGACAGCGGCCTGGGCAAGACCCATCTGATGCATGCTATCGGCCACGAACTGCTGAAAAATTTCCCGAACATGCGTCTCCTCTGTATCACAAGTGAAGACTTCGTCAACGAATTCATCCAGTGTATCCAGGACAAGAGCACGGAAAGCTTCCGCCGCCGCTACCGCAACGTCGACGTCCTCTTCGTCGATGATATCCAGTTCCTCGGCCGCGGTGACAAGGAAAGTTCGAAGGAAGAATTCTTCCACACCTTCAACAAGCTCTACCAGGACAAGAAGCAGATGGTCTTCACCAGCGACCGTCCGCCACGGGACATCAAGAAACTGGAAGAACGTCTGCGCTCGCGCTTTGAAAACGGCATGGTCACGCAGATTGAGCCGCCGGATCTGGAAACGCGGACGGCTATCCTCCGGGCCTGGGCGGAAAAGGAAAACATTACCTACGACCTGGATGCCCTGAACTATATTGCCGCCAATGTCAGCGAAAATATCCGAAAGCTGCACGGTGCCTTCATCCGCGTCCTCCTGGAAGCGTCACAGGCCAAGAGCAACATCACGCTGCCCCTGGTAAAACATGCCATCAGTTATATCACGGACGTGCAGGATGAAAAGAAATACATCACCATCGATGAAATCACGAATTATATCTGTCAGCACTATAATATCAATTATAAGGACCTGATGGGCAAGAAAAAGACCAAGGATATCGCCCTGCCGCGGCAGATTGCCATGTACATGTGCCGTGAACTGACAGGCAATACGTATCCCCATATCGGTACCGCCTTCAATGGCCGCGATCATACGACGGTGATGCATGCCTGCACAAAAATCCTGAAAAAAGCGGAAAAAGAACCGCATTTCAAAGAACATCTGGAAAAGATGATGAACGAAATCCGCGGTGTGGATAACTAGGCTGATAAAATTGTACATACATTGTGGATAAGTCGGAAAAAGAAATCCACAGTGGATTTGTGGATAAAACAAGAGGACTTGTCCACAGGTTATCCACAGCTGTGGACAGCTTAAAAAGCCGCTTTTTTCCACTTATCCACAAATTCACCGCCTCTACTACTATGACTGCTATTTTTTAATTCACATTTAATTAATTTACTCAGCGCAGAAAAGGGGATACTCCATTGAAACTGAAACTAAAAAAAGAAGATCTAAACAAAGGCCTTCAGGCTGTCCAGAAAGTCGCTCAGAACAAAAGCAACAATATCTCTTCGGAAAACGGCTTGCTTATCAAAGCCATGAATGGTATCATCGAATTCCAGGCCAATGACTACGACATGGGTATCAAGATTACCGTTCCCGGGATCATCGAAGAAGGCGGTGAAGCTTTTATTGCCAATCCTTATTTAATGGAACTGACCCGCCGTCTGCCCAGTGATGAAATCGAAATTATCAAGGAAGATGCGGACACGCAGCTGCTCATCAAAGGCGGCAAACTAAAGTTCGAATGCCTGACCATGAATCCTGATGACTTCAATGAAGTCGAAATCGTGGAAAACGGCTATGCCAGCTTTACGACGACGAGTGTCGTCATGAAGGATTTGATCGACAATACGTCCTATGCCTGCGCCACCGACGTGGCCCGTCCGATTTTCATGGGTACCTTCCTCGATGTCCAGGGCGACCAGATGACCATGGTAGCCACGGATACGCATCGCCTGGCTTTGAAGACGGCTACTCTCGATGCGCCTGTAGACAATCCGCTGCAGGCAGTTATCCCCAGCCGCCTTCTTTCTGAAATTTCCCGCCAGCTGCCGACGGATATCCCGGAAACCGTCGAAATCACGGCAGTCCGCAACTACCTGGCCGTTCAGTTCGGCAACGTCTATATCCGCACGCGCCTCATTGAAGGAGAATTCCCGAATTACCGCCGCGTCATCCCGTCGGACTTCAAGTGCATCGTCACTGTCGACCGGGCGGAATTCACGGGCGCCGTCGAACGCGCTTCCATCGTTGCCAAAGACGCGCAGTACAACGTCATCAACTTCATCGTCGCCGATGACCAGATCAAGCTCATGAGTCAGCACCCGGACTACGGCACGGTAGAAGACTACGTCCCCTGCCAGATGGAAGGCCTGGGTCTGGATATTTCCTTCAACGGGAAATTCATCCTCGATATCCTGAAACACTGCCACAGTTCGGAAGTCGTCCTGAAATCAAAGGAAAACAGTCCGATGCTGGTACAGGATAAAGAAGATACATCTTGTGTATTTGTTGTAACGCCTATGAGGACAAAATAATGGAAACGATAAAAATCAAAACACCGATGATCCAGTTGGATCAATTCTTGAAATGGGCCAGCATTCTCCAGAGCGGCGGCGAAATCCGCTTTTTGCTGGAAGAAAATAAAATTTTTATTAATGGAAATTTATGCACTGCCAAGCGCAAAAAACTTTATCCCGGCGACAAAGTGGAAATTAAAGGTATCGGTACGTACTTGATTCAAGGTGAATAATTATGATGATTGAAGCGGTCCGGCTGCACGGCTTCCGCAACTATGAGGACGAGACGATCGCCTTCCCCAGGGCCATTATCCTCCTGTACGGCAAGAACGGACAGGGCAAGACGAACCTCTTAGAATCCTTATATATGGGAGGCATCGGCAAGTCCTATCGCGGCACGGCCGATGCCGACCTCATCGGCTGGAACCGGGACCAGGCCAGTGTCATCATCAATTTTCGTCGCAGTGAGACGCAGCAGCAGTTGAAGATCATCCTCTCGCGGATGGCGAAGAAGGAGTTATGGGTCAACGAAACAAAAGTTCCACAGCGGGAACTGGTGGGGACGCTGAATGAAGTCCTCTTTTCGCCGGATGACCTGCAGCTCATCAAGGGCAGCCCGTCCCTGCGGCGCCGCTTCATGGATATGGAGATTTCCCAGGTCAGCCGGCCTTATTACCGGGATCTGCTGCAGTACAACCGGGCTGTATCCCAGCGCAACCTGATGCTCAAGAAGATGAAGTACGAAGGCATCCATTCCCTGGAAGAATGGGACCGTCAGATTGCCGGTTTTGCCGCTTCCATCGTCGCGAAACGGCTGGAAGCGCTGCACAAACTCTCCTTTTTGGCCGGCGTCCTGCACAAGCGCCTCAGCCGCGGCGCGGAAAAGCTCGACCTAACATATGTTCAGCCCTATGGAGGCGGCGATACGTCCCGGCAAACGGATCCGGAATGGTACTACGCCCTGCTGCAGCGCCGTCTGGAAGAGGATGTCCGCCGTCAGTCGACGTCCGTCGGGCCCCACCGCGACGACCTGGTCTTTTCTGTCGGTCCGGCGGATCTGCGCAAGTACGGTTCCCAAGGGCAGCAGCGGACGGCTGTCCTGGCCCTGAAGCTGTCGGAACTGGAGTACGTCAAGTCCGAGACGGGAGAATACCCCGTACTGCTTTTGGATGATGTCATGAGCGAACTGGACCAGGACCGCCGTCAGGCCCTGCTCGATTTTGTGCGTGACCGCATCCAGACGTTCATTACGACGACGGAACCGGGCATCTTTGCCGGCATGGCCGGGTGTCACCCTGTTTGTATCGAAAAAGGGAAGGTGCTTTATGGAGGAACGGAGTCTTAAGTTAGAAAAAGCCGGTCTGGCCATACCGAAAGTATTGGAACACAACCGGCTCCTGCTGCCGTACCGGATGTACCAGGCCAAGCGCGACTGGAAGGAAATTGCAGGCGAACAGATTGCCAAATATTCATATATATTAGAGTTTAAGAATAAAGAGGCTGTCATCGCCGTGACCAATCCGGTATACATGAATTATTTATTTATGTATAAAAATAAAATAGTAGAGGAAATTAATTCTTATGTCGGGCATCGGGCCATCGCCGGTGTCCGTTTTGTCAAACGAGGGAAACAGCCCGTGCGGACGGTCTATGAAACGCTGGACGGCGAAGAAGAAGCTGTCTGTCCTAAAGAGACAATCAGTCAGGTCCGCCTCGATGATGCGACGGTAGCGCGTATCCGCCGGGAAACGGCTCACCTTGCCGACGGCCTGCGGGAAAAAGTTGTCCAGCTGCGCTTCGCCCAGGCCAAGCGACGGCGAGCCTATGCCTTGGAAGGCTTCGTCCAGTGTCCCCACTGCGGCCGCTGGATGGCGCCGGGAGAAAAGCAGTGTATTTTCTGCCGCAGTGCCGCACATCAGGCGCTGAAACGGAAGATCCGGAGCCTCCTGGATGGGATGCCCTGGCTTTCCTGGGAGGCCCTGGCAGCCAAGCTGCAGCTGCCGCCGCAGGAGCAGGCTGCGAAACAGGCCTATAACGAAGTGCGCCGCAATCTTATCTATACGTATATCGAGAAAGTGTTCTATGAATACGATGGTGCCGATGACGACCTGATCCTGGCCATGCTCATCACGCGCCGCGTGCCCGGTGAGATCCCGCCGAAATTCATTGAAAACCTCGTCGCCAAGTATCGGAGGAAAGAAAGCCATGTATCTCCATCTGAACCGTAATACGTCTGTCCCGGCCGGTGAGATCGTGGCTATCGTCAATGTGCCGCCGTCCGGCAGCAAGGCGGTCTGTCGGGGCCTTTCGCTCCCCGTGACGGCTGTCGACGGCGTACCGGAGCCTGAATGGCGCTGCCTGGTCATCACGCAGGGGCGTGTCTTTGCCCTTGCGGTTACGGGCGAGACGATCCTGCGCCGCTATCAGAAATGCTTCTGCCTGCCCCAGGAAGGAGCGCATGTATTCAAAAATGTTTGATTTTACGGTATAATAAAGTGTTAGATTGCCTAATCATCAAATTGGAAGAAACAGGAGTTGAGAATCTCTATGTCGAAAGACAAAACTAGATATGGTGCCGAACAGATTCAAGTATTGGAAGGCTTGGAAGCCGTCCGCAAACGGCCTGGGATGTACATCGGCAGTACATCGCTCCGCGGCCTTCATCATTTGGTCTATGAAGTCGTCGACAACAGTATCGACGAAGCCCTGGCCGGTTACTGCACGCACATCGAAGTGACCATCCAGGAAGACAACAGCATTACTGTCGTCGACAACGGCCGCGGCATCCCTGTAGCCATGCATAAAATCGGCAAGCCGGCTGTCGAAGTCGTCCTCACGGTCCTCCACGCCGGCGGGAAATTCGGCGGCGACGGCTATCCCATTTCCGGCGGCCTCCATGGCGTCGGCATTTCCGTCGTCAACGCCCTCAGCGTCTGGACGAAAGTCGAAGTCAAGCGTGACGGTTATCTTTGGGGCATTTCCTTTACGCGCGGCGTGACGGAAACACCGCTCAAGAAAATCCGTCCGCTCGAAAAAGGCGAAGAAACGGGGACGAAAGTTTCCTTTAAGCCGGACCACGAAATCTTCCCGGATACGGTCTATGATTTCAATACTCTGAAGACGCGCCTGCGCGAACTGGCTTTTCTCAATAAGGGACTGCACATCACCCTGACGGATAAACGCGGCGAAGGCAAGAGCGAAGTCTACTGCTATGAAGGCGGCCTGACGTCGTTCGTCGAATTCCTCAACAAGAGCCATCAGCCCATCAATCCGACGATCATCAACGTCGACGGCGAACGGAACAGGGTCATCGTCGATATCGCCATGCAGTACAATGACGGCTACAGTGAAAATATCCTGACTTTCGTCAACGATATCTTCACGGAAGAAGGGGGCACGCACCTTTCGGGCTTCCGTTCGGGCCTGACGCGCACCATCAACGATTACGGCCGCAGCGCCGGCATCATCAAGGAAAATGAAGATAACTTGTCCGGTGAAGACGTTCGCGAAGGTTTGACGGCCGTCATCAGCGTCAAAGTCCGGGAACCGCAGTTCGAAGGACAGACCAAGACGAAACTGGGCAACAGCGAAGTCAAGGGCATCGTCGACAACATCGTTTCCGACGGCCTGAAAGAATTCTTCGAAGAACATCCGGCCGAAGCGAAGGCCATTATCAATAAGACCATTTCGGCCTCCCGCGCCCGCCAGGCTGCCCGCCGGGCCCGCGAACTGACGCGCCGCAAGAACGCCCTGGAAATCAGCAGCCTGCCTGGCAAACTGGCAGACTGCTCGGAAAAGAATCCGGACCAGACGGAAATCTACCTGGTCGAAGGGGATTCGGCTGGCGGCAGTGCCAAACAGGGCCGCGACCGCCGTTTCCAGGCTATCCTGCCTCTGCGCGGCAAGATCATCAACGTTGAAAAAGCACGCCTCGACAAGATCTTGGCCAACGATGAAATCCGTGCCATGATCACCGCTTTCGGCACAGGCATCGGCGAAGAATTCGACCTTAATAAACGCCGCTACGACAAGATTATCATCATGACCGATGCCGATGTCGACGGTGCTCATATCCGCACGCTGCTGCTGACCTTCTTCTACCGCTTCATGCGGCCTTTGATTACGGACGGTCACGTCTACATCGCCCAGCCGCCGCTCTATCAGGTGCGCAAGGGCAAACAGGTCTGGTACTTCTATGATGATGAATCGATGCAGAACAAGCTCGATGAACTGGGCCGCGACAACAACAGTGTCGTCGTCCAGCGCTACAAAGGCCTGGGCGAAATGAACCCGGAACAGCTCTGGGAAACGACGATGGACCCGGAAAACCGGACGATGCTCAAAGTCGAATTGGAAGACGCTGCCGAAGCGGACCGTATCTTTTCGGTCCTCATGGGCGACAAAGTCGAACCGCGGCGCAAATTCATTGAAGAAAATGCGAAGAAGGTCCGCAATCTGGACTTGTAAGAGGTGCTGCTATGCCGAAAATTTCCAAAAAAATCGCGTTATTCACGGACTCTGTCATTGCCCGCATGTCACGGGTCGCCAATGAATGCGGGGCTATTAACTTAGCCGAAGGCTTTCCGGATTTCCCGCCGCCTTTGGCTATGCGGCAGCGCCTGAGCGAAGCTGCGCTGGACGGACCGCACCAGTACGGATTGGAAGACGGTGCTGCCAACCTGCGCCAGGCTATGGCCGACTGCCGCCAGATGTTTACGGGACAGACAATCGACCCGGAACGGGAAATCGTAGTCACCTGCGGCGGCACAGAAGCCCTGATGACGGCCATGATGGCCGTCGTCGACCCGGGCGACAAGGTCATTCTCTTCTCGCCTTTTTATGAAGCCTATGCGACGGATGCCCTCTTATGCGGCGCCGAACCGATTTACGTTTCTCTGCGCGGCGACGATTATACCTTTGACGGTGATGAGCTGGAAGCGGCTTTTAAGCAGCATCCGAAGGCGATTTTTCTCTGCAATCCGTCCAATCCGTGCGGCAAGGTCTTTTCCCGGGAGGAACTGCTGACCATCGCTGCCATGTCAGAGAAGTACGATACTTTCGTCGTTGTCGATGAAGTCTATGAACACATCGTCTATGCACCGACGGTCTATACCTATTTCTCGACGCTGCCCGGGATGTACGAACGGACCATCAGCTGCGGCTCCCTGTCCAAGACCTATTCCATTACGGGCTGGCGCCTGGGCTATGTCTTTGCGGCCCCGGCCGTAGCCGAAGCCATCAAGCAGCTTCACGTCTATTTGACCATCAGTGCCCCCAGACCGCTTCAGGAAGCGGCCGTCGTGGGCCTGAAATTCGATCGTTCTTACTATGAAGGGCTGCAGGCCATGTATACGAAAAAGCGCGATTTCGTCATGAAGCGACTCGATGAAATCGGCATCAGCCACAACGTGCCCCAGGGGGCTTTCTACATGCTCGTCGATATCGGCGGCTACGGCTATGACGACGACGAAGCTTTCTGCCGCGACTTGGCAGCGAAAGTCGGCGTTGCCCTAGTGCCGGCTTCGTCGTTCTTCGTGGAACCGGTCCGTCATCTGGCACGGCTCCAGTTCGCCGTCCGCGATGAAACGCTGGCAGCAGCGATGGAACGATTGGAAAAAATTTCCATTTTACAGAAATGATCTGCAAACATTGGGGGAGTGATTTTCGATGAAGAAATGGCAAATCCTGTTAGGGACTCTTTGTTTCAGTTTAGCCGGTCTGACGGCGCTGGCTGCCGATGCGCCGCAGGCAGCACCGACAGAAACAGCTGCCAAGACGGCAGCCGTCGTCCTGACGGATCCGACGGTCAACGTCAAGAACCTGAGTGATTTCTATATTCTCAAGGGCAGCACCTATGACCGCGTCACAGGGCTCTTGAAGAATCTGCCCAGTCAGACGACGGGCCTCGTCGGCGATTATTATTTCCGTATCGACAAGAATGTCGTCGGCGACTATTTCTATCATGTCAAAGCCTATGATACGGCGTCGCACGTCCTGATCGGCAACTATTTCGTAGCGAAAGATGAAAGCTGTGCCTGGAAGATGCAGTCCGGCGAAAATGCGGCCCTGATTTACGGCAATACGGAAAAGCTGATGGACAAAGTCGAAGTCGTTGTCTATCCGAAGAAAATCCCCCTCGGCAGCTACGGCATCATCCGCGTCCACGTACCTGGCATGATTCCCTATGATGTCAAGGCGACGAGCCTGAATACGAAAGTAGCAGCGATTACGGATAAGATGAATATCGAACCTGTCCAGGCCGGCAAGACGGATTTGGTCATCGATGTGAAAATCGGTGATACCGTCCGTACTGTGACCAAACAGGTTACCGTCGTCGATACGGCCGATGCCCGTACGAGCTCACCGTCCCACAGCGGACCGAATGTCGGCGTCGGCATCGGTATCGGCTGGGGCGGTGGCTGGCACCATCACGGCGGTGTCGGCATCGGCATCGGGCCCTGGTGGTAAGTAAAAGGAGTGTGCATCTATTGTGGAGTTTTCCTTGGGAAAACAATTTCTCGTCATTATTTTGCTGATTTTGGGCAACGGTGTCTTTTCGCTTTTGGAAATGGCTATCGTCAGCTGCCATCAGTCGCGCCTGGAAACCCTGGCCGATGAAGGCAGCAAGTCGGCAGCCATCGTCCTCAAGCTGCGTGGAAATCCAAATAAAATGTTTTCCATGGTCCAGTTCGGCATCACTCTGGTCAGCCTGCTCACCGGTGTCTACGGCGGCACGGCAATGGCCGGGCCGCTGTCGAAATACGTGGCTATGGTCCCGGGACTTGAGCCTTATGCCTATTCCATTACCCTGACGGCCATCGTCGCCTTCATCACTTATTTGACGATCATCTTCGGCGAAATCGTGCCGAAACGCATCGCCATCGACAAGCCGGAAAAGATTGCCTGTCTCCTGGCGCGGCCGATGCTCTATTTTTCCTTCCTCTGTACGCCCGTAGTCTGGATTCTTTCTGTATCGACGGCGGCAGTGACGAAAATCATGGGCGTCAATAAGCCCGAAGTCCTGCCGGTAACGGAAGATGAAATCAAGCTGCTCCTGGAACAGGGCGTCGAGCTGGGCGCGTTTGAAAAAGAAGAACCGGAATTGGTCGACCGTGTCTTCCGCCTGGCCGATATGGACGTCGGCGATATCATGACCAACCGTACCCAGGTGGACTGGCTCGACGTCGAAGATCCGGAAGAGACGATGATGCAGGAAATGGTGGCTTTTAATCACAATACGCTGCCCGTTGGGCGCGGTTCCCTGGATGACTTTATCGGTATGATTTCTGTCAGTGAAGTGTTCCAGAAATATTATGCCGCCGTTCGTTCCGATAAAAATACAGCCATTACGGCTATCGTAGAAGAAAGTGTCCACAAGCCCATTTACATCCCCGAATCGATGGACATCATGAAAGTCGTCCACGTCTTCCGGGAACACAGCGTCCATGAAGTGGCTGTCCTCGATGAATACGGCAATTTCAGCGGTATCCTGACGCTGCACGATATCCTGGAAGAACTCGTCGGCATCATGCCGGCCGGGGAAGCGGAAAAGAAAGAAGAAGCGAACCGCATCATCAAGCGCGGTCCGAATCAGTGGCTCATGGACGGGCTGCTGACGATTGAAGAGTTCAAAGATTTCTTCGAGCTTGAAGATGACCTGCCCGAAGAAGACGAGGACCTCTATAAGACCCTGGGCGGCCTGATTACGTATGGTGTCGGCCGCATCCCGCAGGAAACGGATACGTATCAATGGGAAAACTTCACCTTCGAAGTCGTCGATATGGATAATCTGCGTGTCGATAAGATCCTCGTTACCCGCCGGGAAATCCCGGAAGATAAGGAAGACCATGAAGGAGACAAAGATGAACAAGAATAAACGTCAGGCGATTTACCAGATTTCTACGCTGCAGGCCCTGGCTGGCGGCAATTACTACGGGGCTTCGACGATGAAGCAGCTCTTGGCACACGGCGATACGGGTCTGGGGACCTTTGCCGGCGTCGCCGGCGAACTGATCGTCATCGACGGCTATTGTTACCGCGTCTTAGGCGATGGCTCGGCAGTGGAAGCGGATCCGGCAGAAAAGACGCCATTTGCGACGGTGACCTTTCTGCGGCCGAAGGAACCGATGCACCTGGGGCATCAGGCGACGATTAACGATTTGCAGGATGTCCTGACGCAGGAAGTGAAGGCCCGGGGCTTCAATGATGTCTACATCGTCCGCCTCGACGGCCGTTTCCGCCGCGTTTCCGCCCGGACAGAGCTGGAACAGCAGGAACCGTACAAACCCTTTGCCAAGGTCCTGGAAACGGATGAACGGCGCTTTACTTTTGAAAATATCGACGGCAGCCTGATCGGCATTTATATCCCGGATTACCTCAACGGCGTCAACACGTCGGGCTGGCATTCCCATTTCATCTCGGCCGACCGCAGCAAAGGCGGTCACGTCTTCGGTCTGGAAATGGAAGAAGGCACGGTCATCTTCAACAAAGCCGACCGCTTCATCATGGATATGCCCCACAACAAACAATTCGAACGGGGCAACCTCACGGCCTCAGAGGACGAGATTAAACAGATCGAACAGGGAACGGAGTGAATGTTTGATGTTGTGTGAAACTTCGATGAACGACCCACGATGAAGGACAAACAAAAAAGAGCAGCTGTATTATCGCAGCTGCTCTTTTTTATTCGCTCTTCGTCGAGCGCAGAAATAGGTTTTTCAGGACCTCGTGGGGGTCCTGTTTTTCTTTGATGATAGCGTGGACGGCGGCGGTGATGGGCAGTTCGACGCCGTATTTTTTAGAGAGGTCCAGGAGGGCTTCTGTCGTACTCACGCCTTCGGCGAGTTTCTTGAAGGGTTTGCCTTCGATGAAGTCCTGGCCGAAGCGGCGGTTGTTGCTGTGCAGCGAGAAGAGGGTCGCCTCGTAATCGCCGAGGTGGCTCAGGCCATAGACGGTCATGGCGTCGCCGCCCATGGCAGCGACGAGGACGGAAAGCTCGTGGGCACCGCGGGCCATGAGGGCCCCTTTGAGACTGGTCAGGTGAGCACCGTCAAGCATGCCGGCGGCAATGCCCATGACGTTTTTGGCGGCCGCACCGATTTCGATGCCCAAGAGGTCTGTCCCGTAGTAGAAGCGGATCAGGGGGCTCGTGAAGATGTCGACCAGATCATGGGTCAGGACGTCGTCAGCAGAGGCGATGACCATGCAGTTCGGCATGCCGCTGATGAAGTCCTGGACGTGGCCCGGGCCGACCCAGACGGCCGTGCGCACAGTCGGGCCCAGCTCTTCGGCCATGACCGTCGTCAGGCGCTTGCCGCTCCCTTCTTCAAGGCCCTTCATAGCCAGGACGAAAGGCAGGTCCGGACGGAAGCCGGCTTGCTTGATGTCCCCGGTAAAAGAACGGAGCTGCTGGGCGCTGATGGAGATGATGCAGATATCCGCTTCAGCGAGGGCCCTGGTCAGATCGGATGTCAGGGCAATGGAAGCGGGCAGGCTGAGGTATTCATTCTTCCTCATCGCCTGCAGTTCTTCAAGATGGCGGGAACCGGGACGGCCCCAGAGGGTGACGGTGTGGCCGATATGGTCGGCATACCAGGCGTGGAAGCTGCCCCAACGGCCGCAGCCTAACACGGTGATTTTCATGAAGGATCCCCCCTATAAGTGGGCGATGACGGCGTCGCTGTATTCTTCGGTCGTAGCGCTGCCGCCGAGGTCCGGCGTGAGGTGCTGTTTTTCGGCGAGCACTTCGTCGACAGCTTTGCGGATCTTGGCAGCGACGGCATTTTCACCGATATGTTCCAGGAGCATGCAGGCCGACCAGAGGAGTGCCGTCGGGTTGGCGATATGCTTGCCGGCGATGTCCGGCGCACTGCCGTGGACGGCTTCGAACATGGCATAGTCGTCGCCGATGTTCATGGACGGCAAAAGGCCGAGGCCGCCGATGAGGCCGCTCGTCAAATCGGAAAGGATATCGCCGTAGAGGTTCGGCGTGACGATGACATCGAACTGTTCCGGCCGCATGACCATCTGCATGCATGTATTGTCGACGATTTTGTCGTCGCTTTCAATTTGAGGATAGTCTTTGGCAATGGTCTTGAAGATATCGAGGAAGAGGCCGTCGCTCATCTTGAGGATGTTGGCTTTATGGACACAGGTCACTTTTTTGCGGCCGTGAGAGACGGCGTATTCAAAGGCTGCGCGGATGATGCGTTCACTCGCTTTGCGGGTGATGAGCTTGATGGCGTGGACTGTATCTTCGTTCATCTTGTATTCGACACCGATGTAGAGGCCTTCTGTATTTTCACGGAAGGTGACGATGTCGACGTTCGGGAAAGGCGTCTTGACAGCTGTATTCGACTTGGCCGGACGGATATTGGCATAGAGGTCGTATTTCTTGCGCAGCGTGACGTTCAGGGAACGGAAACCCTTACCGACAGGCGTGGTAATCGGTGATTTGAGAAGAAGGCGCGTCTTTTCAAAAGAGGCGAAGGCGGCGTCCGGGATGAGGGCGCCGTGCTTTTCATATTCGGCGGCACCGACGTTGAAGCATTCATAGGAAAGGGGCGCTTTGGCGGCGTCGAGGATTTTCAGGACGGCGTCGGTGATTTCCGGGCCGATGCCGTCGCCTTTGAATACGGTGATTGTCTTCATGATTTATCTGTCCTTTCTGGGAATATAATCCATGAGGTCGCCGACATATTTTGCTGCCGGACGGACGATGCGGTTGTCGTAGAGCTTGTGTTCAATGTTGTGGGCCAGCCAGCCGACCATACGGCTGATGACGAAGAGCGGCGTGTAGAGGTCGCGCGGGATGCCCAGCATGTGATAGGCGAAGCCGCTGTAGAAGTCGACGTTGCTGCACATATTGACGCCCTTTTCTTCCTTCAGGGTCTTCATCGCCAGCTTTTCGAAGCGGTTGTAGAAGTGGAAGATGTCGGTCATGCCCTTTTCCTTGGCCAGGATGCCGCAGTAGTGGCGCATGATTTCGGCGCGCGGGTCCGACAACGTGTAGACAGCGTGGCCGAAACCGTAGACCAGGCCGTCCTGACAGCCTTTGAATTTTTTATGGAGAATCTGGTGAATCGTGTCGACGATTTGTTTATCCGTCGCGTCGATGCCGATGGCGTCGATGATCTGTTCCATCATCATAGAGACGCGGATGTTGGCGCCGCCGTGGCGCGGTCCCTTGAGGGCGCCGACGGAGCTGGCCATGCTGGAATAGATATCCGTATCCGTCGAGGAGACGACGATGTTCGTAAAGGTCGAGTTCGTGCCGCCGCCGTGATCGGCGTGGAGGAAGAGCAGCAGATCCAGGAGCTGTGCTTCTTTGGGCGTGAATTTGCTGTCCGGACGCAGCATGGAGAGGATGTTTTCGGCTGTCGAATAATCCTTGCGGGGATAATGGATGACCAGACTCTTGCGGTTGTAATAGTGGATTTTCGACATATAGGCATAGACGGCGATAGACGGCAGCTTGCTCATGATGTTCAGACCCTTGCGCAGGGTCTGGTAGACGTCGGTGTTGTCCGGGTCCGGATCGTAGTTGTAAAGGGTCAGTAGGGCATGCTGCAGTTTATTCATTAAATTCTTGCCGGGCAAGCGCAGGAGATTCATTTCCAGGAAATCGTCCGGCAGGTCATAGCCGTTCTGGAGGACCTTACAGAAAGCCGTCAGTTCGTCTTCTGTTGGCAAATAGCCGAAGAGGAGGAGAAAACTGGCTTCTTCGTAAAGATAGCCTTGATAGTTTTCGACTTTGGCCAGATCGCGAATGTCAATGCCGCGATAGTACAGGACGCCTTCACAGTCGACTTTCTGGCCGTTTTCGTCGCGCTGGTAGCCGACGACATCGGCAATCCGGGTCAGGCCGACGAGGACGCCGGTATGGTCTTCATTGCGCAGGCCGCGCTTGACGCCGTACTTGGAGAACCATTCGCGGGGAATCTGAGTGTAGTTCTGTGACTTGCCGTAAAATTGGGCTAAGTAAATATTTTTGTCCAAGATGATTCCTCTCTTTCCTGCAAGTATGAATATGGAGGAATAACTTATAAACTATCGGTTATTCAAGAATATTCATAATTTTTATTTTGGGAATAATTTTTAACATATTCCTGCAAAGTATAAGTTATTATAGCATAATTAAGGAGAAAGTAAAATGAAAAACACGTAAACTGTAAAACGTTTTAAGGGTAGCCACGGCCGTTTTAATTATGATATAATATTTATTGAAATGCTTAAAATTTTATATTGTGAAAATTAATTACCAGTTTTTCACAATGAGAAAGCCATCGCCCAGGCGGTGACAAAGGAGGGCTAGCATGATCAAGTTATATGATGGCGGCGCTTATCTGGTGCACGGCAGTGACATCGTGCCGGAAAAGGATGCGGCCAAACTCAAAGAGCTCACAGGTAAAGAAGTATCCAAAGAAGAAGGGCGGAAAGGGACGATCGCCTATTCTATCTTGAAGAATCACAATACATCGGGGTCGATGGAACACTTGAAAATCAAGTTCGATGCCATGGCTTCGCACGACATCACCTTTGTCGGCATCATCCAGACGGCCAAGGCATCGGGTATGGAAAAATTCCCTCTGCCCTATGTTTTGACGAACTGTCATAATTCGCTCTGTGCCGTCGGCGGCACGATCAATGAAGACGACCATGTCTTCGGCCTCTCGGCAGCCAAGAAATACGGCGGCATCTTCGTACCGCCCCATGTCGCCGTCATCCACCAGTACATGCGTGAAAAGATGGCGGGCTGCGGCAAAATGATCATCGGTTCCGACAGCCATACGCGCTACGGCGCCTTAGGGACCATGGCTGTAGGCGAAGGCGGCGGCGAACTGGTCAAGCAGCTCCTCTGTGATACTTACGACATCGCTTATCCCGGCGTCGTCGGCGTCTATCTGACGGGCAAGCCGAATCCTGCTGTCGGTCCCCATGACATCGCTATTGCCATCGTCGGCGCCGTCTTCAAGAACAGCTACGTCAAGAATAAAGTCATGGAATTCGTCGGCCCCGGCGTCGCTTCCATGACGACGGACTACCGCAACAGCGTCGACGTCATGACGACGGAAACGACGTGTCTTTCCTCGGTATGGCGGACTGATGACGATACGAAGGCTTTCCTCACGCAGCACGGACGCGGCGATGCCTATAAGGAACTCAATCCGGCCGACGTCGCTTATTATGACGGCATGATTTACATCGACCTGAGCACGATCAAGCCGATGATCGCCATGCCGATGCATCCGAGCAATGCCTTTACCATCGATGAACTGAATGCCAATCTGGAAGACATCCTCCACGAAACGGAAGAAGCCATCAACGGCCGCATGAGCAATAAAGATTTGAAATATACCCTGACGGATAAAATCAAGAACGGCAAGCTCCAGGTCCAGCAGGGCGTCATCGCAGGCTGTGCCGGCGGCAACTACAGCAACGTCATGGCAGCCGCCCACATCCTCAAAGGCGCTTCCTGCGGCAGCGGCAACTTTACCCTCGACGTCTATCCGTCGTCTCAGCCGGTCTACCTCGATTTGGTACGCAAAGGCGCCGTGGCTTCCCTCCTGGAAGCGGGTGCCATCTTTAAAACGGCCTTCTGCGGTCCCTGCTTCGGTGCCGGTGATACGCCGGCGAACAATGCCTTCAGTATCCGCCATACGACGCGCAACTTCCCGAACCGCGAAGGTTCCAAGCCTGGCAATGGCCAGTTCTCGTCGGTCGCTCTCATGGATGCCCGTTCCATTGCCGCGACGGCAGCCAACAGCGGCATCCTGACCTCAGCCGAAGGCTATATGGATGATTATAAAGAAACGCCCTACGATTATGACGATCAGCCGTATGCAACGCGCGTTTACCAGGGCTTCGGCAAAGCCGATGAAAAGGCAGATCTCGTCTATGGCCCGAATATCAAGGACTGGCCGGAAATGGAACCCCTTGCTGATTCGGTCCTGCTCAAAGTCTGCTCGAAAATCATGGACCCTGTCACGACGACAGACGAACTCATCCCGTCGGGCGAAACGTCGTCGTACCGTTCCAATCCCCTGGGCCTGGCAGAATTCACGCTCTCCCGCCGCGACCCGGACTATGTCGGTCGGGCCAAAGCCGTTGATAAAGTCGAACGGGCCCGTCTGGCCGGCGACTGCCCGGCCGGTGTCGACCCGGCTCTGAAAGACGTCTTTGCAGCCCTGCGCGCTAAATTCGGCGACGTTTCCATGAAGGACGTGGAAATCGGCAGCATGATCTACTGCATCAAACCGGGCGACGGCTCGGCCCGCGAACAGGCAGCCAGCTGCCAGCGCGTCCTCGGCGGCCTGGCCAATATCTGCCGGGAATATGCGACCAAGCGCTATCGTTCCAACGTCATCAACTGGGGCATGCTGCCCTTCCAGATGAAAGCGGATCCGAATTTTGAAATCGGCGACTATATTTACATCCCGGATGTCAAGAAAGCCCTCGACGGCGACATGCAGGACATCAAAGCCTACGTCGTCGGCAAGGACCTGCGCGAGTTATCGCTCTATATCGCGCCGATGACAGACGATGAAAAGAAAATCGTCAAAGCCGGCTGCCTGATCAATTACAATAAGAATCGCTGATCATTCCTCGAAGGGGTCCGACAAGGCGCGGATCCCTTCTTTTGGCGACGTATGGTAGCGGCTTTTCCAGGCTCGGTAGAAGGTCGAATAATTGGTAAAGCCGCAGTCATAGCAGATTTCGGTCAAAGCCCGTCCCTCGTGCATGAGGCGGCGGGCTTTTTGCAGTCTTTTCGTCGTTACGTAGCCGGCGACGGTCATGCCCGTCTCGGCCTTGAAAAGATGCATCAGGTAGTCCGGGCTCATGAAGAAAGCCGATGCCAGGGCGGGGATGGATAAGTCGCCGTTGAGATTGGTTTCGATATAGGCGAGGAGATGTTGGATTTTTTCGTTCTGCCGGCCTTTTTTGACAAACGTCAGTCGGTTCCTGCGCAGGGCACGGCTCAGGTGGATGATGAATTCCGTGAACAGCGTTTCTTGCAGGAATTGGCTTTCCGGCTCCGTATCGGCCCAGGCCCGGCGCAGGCGGCACGAGACGTTGTAGAGACTGTCCGCTTCCTGCGGCTGACGCAGGATGGGCGCGTGCTGAGAGGAAAAAATCTGACTGGCCTGACAGCCGCGTTCGTCATAGCTTTTCAGGTACATCGGTGAAATATAGGCGATGATGCGTTCGTAGACGGTGTCGCCGTAAATGACGGGACGGTGTATTTTCCCCGCCGGGATGACGACGATATCGAAAGGCTGCAGGTCGTAAGCCGTCCCCTCGACGTCATACGAAACGTGGCCCCGAAAAAAGAGGGTGATTTTGTCGAAGTCATGGTAATGATAGGGACAGACCCATTGGCGCTGGTCCGAAAGGTGGAACAGTTTCAGATTTTCAGATAAATACCCTGTTTTCTCGGCCATAATGATTCCCCCTCTGAAAAGATAGTTTGTAGTTTGCAGTTTGTAGTAGGGGCCGCCCTAATCGGCGGCCCGCATGAATCCTATGGATAGCCGTGTTCCGGATTTGGATGCATGACAACAGAATTTGCAATGTATAAAGCATTATTTACATATATTTGCCGTTTTCGGTTATTGTATAATAGGCACTGTAAGGATGCAAGTGAATCTTTGATGATTATTATAGAATAGTATAAAAATGGAGGCTGCAAATCATGAAATTTGTTAAAATGCACGGCTTAGGCAACGACTTCGTTTTTCTGGAAGATAAAAACGGCGCGGACAAGGATTTTTCCCAGCTCGCCATCAAGATGTGTGCTCCTCATACGGGCATCGGAGCGGACGGTATCATCGTCATCGTACCGAGCGAAAAGGCGGACGTCCGCATGCGCATCATCAATGCCGACGGCAGTGAAGCGGAAATGTGCGGCAACGGCATCCGCTGCTTTGCCAAATATGTCTACGACAACGGCATCATCGATAAGAAAGAATTCGCCGTCGAAACCCTGGCAGGCATCATGAAGCCGAAAGTCACGGTTGGCGATGACGGCAAAGTCAGCCTGGTCACGATCAATATGGGCAAACCCTTCACGGACCGCGCCCAGATCCCGATGGAAGGCCCGGCAGGTCCCGTCGTCGACGAACCGATTACTATCGATGGCAAAGAATATAAGATTACGAGCCTTCTCATGGGCGTACCGCATACCATGACCTATGTCAAAGACGTAGACGCCGTCGATCTCCATGAACTGGGCCCGAAATTCGAAACGTACAAAGCTTTCCCGCGCAAGACGAACATGAACTTCGTCCAGGTCATCGATGACCATACGATTAAAGTCCACACCTGGGAACGCGGTGCCGGCGCTACCCTGGCCTGCGGCACGGGCTCCTGCGCCTGCGCCGTCGGTTCCTTTATGAACGGCTTCACAGGCCGCAGCGTCGACGTCCAGCTCTATCTGGGAACGCTGCACATCGAATACAGTGAAAAAGACGGCAACGTCTACATGACCGGCCCGGCCGCCGTCACCTTCACTGGCGAATGGCTGGAAGACTAGCGCTTTGGCAGAAAACGGTTTCCACGAAAAAGGGCTGCTCGCTTATGCGACAGCCCTTTTTCATTTTACCAAGGGAGGTTTTCACTATTGGAAATGCATGATATACAACGCGGCGCCTTTGTCGACAGGCCGAACCGCTTTATTGCTCATGTCGCGCTGGACGGGGAGGTAGTGACCTGCCATATGCCCAATCCCGGGCGCATGTGGGAACTTCTGTTTCCGGGCGTCCCTGTCTACGTCCGCCCTGCAGGCAACCCCAAGCGGCGCACGGCATATGATGTCGTGGGCATCGAACGGGACGGCGTCCCGATCCTGCTCGATACGCAGTACAATAACGACACGGCGGCCTGGCTGGTGGCGGAGCACCTCGTTCCGGGCTGGGAAGATTGGGACCTCGTGCGCCGCGAAGTGACGGTCGGCCAGCCGCTTCGATCTTCTCCTGGGCCGCGGCGAAGAACGTTTTTTCGTTGAAGTAAAATCGTGCACCCTCTTCAGCTGCGACGGCGCCATGTTCCCCGATGTCGTTACGGAACGGGGCCGCAAACACATCCTGGAACTGGCGGAAATGAGCCGGCACGGAATCCATACGGGCGTCCTCTTCCTTGTCCACTGGGACCGGGCCCGCTGGTTTTTGCCCGATTACCATACGGATCCGGCCTTTGCCCAGGCTTTTCAGGAAGCGGCGCCGCAGCTCGATTGGAAGGCCCTGGCCCTTGCCTGGGATGCGTCTTTTCAAAGGCCGGAACCTGTCCGCCTCCTGACCTATCCGGAAGCCGTGCTGAGCCGGGAAAACCATGACGGCGGTGATTATCTCTTTGTCCTGCATCTGAATAAAACGAAAGACATCCCCGTCGGCTCCCTGGGCACGCTCCATTTCCCTCAGGGCTACTACGTCTACGCCGGCTCGGCAAAAAAGAATCTCGCCGCCCGTCTGGCCCGCCACAGCCGCAAACGCAAGAAGATGCACTGGCATATCGATTACCTGCGCCAGGAAGCGGACGTCGTCGCAGCGCTGCCCATCCGCACGGCCGACGACTTGGAACATGACCTGGCCCGGGCCGTGGCAAAAATCGCAGACTGGCAGATCGACGGCTTTGGCTGCACGGACTGCCGCTGCCCGTCCCATCTCTTCGGCTTTGCTGCCAATCCCATCCACGAACGCGCCTTCATCCAGATTGTCGAAGATTTCCGCATGAACCGCCTGGCCTCGTTGATGACAGAATTGTGTCATTTGGCAGCAAAGGACTAGTCAGGCTTCTTTTTTATGCTATAATTTGAGTTAATCAAGACTCAATGAGGGGGAAGAAAGTAACATGGAAAGAGCAAAAGCACTGGCTTTACTGCAGAAATACAACCAGGAACCGTTCCACATCATGCATGCCCTGACGGTCGAAGGCGTCATGCGCTGGTATGCTCAGGAACTGGGCTATGGCGACGATGTCGATTTTTGGGGACTCGTCGGCCTGCTTCACGATGTCGATTTTGAAAAGTATCCGGATCAGCACTGCAAAAAGGCACCGGAATTACTGGCTGAAATCGATGCCGATGATAAATTGGTCCATGCCGTCGTCTGTCACGGCTACGGCATCTGTGTCGACGTCGCACCGGAACATCAGATGGAAAAAGTCCTCTACGCTGCCGATGAACTGACGGGGCTGATCTGGGCTGCTGCCAAGATGCGTCCGTCGAAGAGCACGAAAGACATGGAAGTAAAGAGCTTGAAGAAGAAATTCAAGGATAAGCGCTTCGCTGCCGGCTGTTCCCGGGACGTCATCAAAAAAGGCGCGGAAATTTTAGGCTGGGATTTGAATGAACTCTTTGAAAAAACGATTTTAGCTATGCGCTCCTGTGAAGACGGCGTTCGCAAAGAATGCCTGGAATTGACAGGAGTGGAAGAATAAATCAGGAGGAAAAGATTATGAAATTACGTAAAATGGCAATCACCACCATGGCAGCAGCCATGATGACCCTCAGCGCTGCAGGCGCATCCTTTGCATCGGGCCTCGGCACGATCAATGCCGCCGCACTCCTGCAGCAGCATCCGCAGTATGCCAAGACCATGGCCACCTGGCAGTCCGATGTAAAATCGGCACAGCAGGATTTCCAGAAAGAATTGAAGAAGACAAGCGACAAAAAGGCACAGCAGGCACTGGTTGTGAAATACAACACGAAACTGAACCAGCAGCGCATTGCCCTCTTCTCGCCCCTGGAAAAAGACATCCTCGCTAAGACCCAGGCTGTCCAGAAAGAAAAAGGCTTGGACTACGTCGTCCTCGCCGGCTCCGTCGTCAGCGGCCAGTCCCAGGACATCACCAAAGACGTCGCAGCGAAATTGAAATAATCGTTTGTCGTCGTTCGTTCATCGTTGAAAAAAGCTGCCGCATAAGCGGCAGCTTTTTTTATTTCCCTTCTTTCAGGTCATCGGCACAGACTTTTCCGACGCGCGTGAGGAGATTCAGTAATTCTTCCCGCTCTTCCGGTGTGAAATCCTTGAAGACCAGGTCGTTCAGTTCTTCGATTCTTTTTTGGACCGGTTCCTTGATGGCCATACCGGCAGCCGTCGGTTTGACACGGATGCTGCGGCGGTTGTTGGGGTCGAGGATGCGGTCGATGAGGCCGCGCTTCTGCATTCTGTCGAGGACGCCGGAAATGGTAGAATTTTCGACGCGCAGGATGTTGGCGATTTCTTTCGGCGTCAGCGTTTCATCTTTCCAGAGACAGGCGAGGACGCCGTACTGGCCCGGCGTGATGCCGAACTCCGACAGGTTTTCGGAAAAAATCAAAAAGACTTCGTGTTGGGAAATGGTTAGCAAAAAATTAATGCATCTCGTGTAATCCACAGGATATCTGCCTTCCTTCTGAAAATATTTCGTATTACCAATTACTATATATTTTATCACATTTTTGTATATATATCTATTACCTTTTTTTAGAAATCTCGTCGGGCCGGGCAGTGGAATTTATATGCGAAGTGCCGTATAATGTAAAAGAAACGATGACAAAAGGAAGGTAGACCATGAAACGCAAGCAGGTTTTTGGCTTTGATTATACAAATAATGAATACATGAAAATCTTCATGTATCTCCTCGTCGGCGGCTCGGCAGCCATCCTGGAATGGACGCTGTTTTACATTTTCTTCCGCCTTTTGACGGCAGGCGGTGTCTTTTCTCTGCAGACGCAGCGGGTCCTGGCGGCGACGACCATGGCTTTTGCGACGTCGACGCTCTACCATTATATACTCTGCAACCGCTTCGTCTTCGGCAGCCGCTATCAGCGCGGCAAGGAAGTGTCGCTGGTCTTCCTGGTCAGTACCATCGGTCTGGGCTGGAATCTCCTCCTGATGTGGCTCTTCACGTCACCGGTCATCCTGGGACTCAATCCGATGCTTTCGAAAATCATGGCCAGTGCCATCGTCACCGTGTGGAATTATGTATCGCGTAAGAAATGGATTTTTAAATAAGGAGGTGCCTTATTATGGTTGAAGCTATGAGAGTCATGGAAATCCTGCAGGCTATGATCCGTATCGACAGTGAAACAAATACGTCGAAGGAAAGGAAGATGGAACAGTTCCTGCAGCAGTTCTTCCAGAAGACGAAAGGTGTGACCAGCGGTCTGATCCATGTGCCCGATGATCCCTGCCGCCGTTCTGTCATCTACGGCCTGCTGCGCGGCGAAACGGGGCATACGGTCATTTTCATGAATCATCACGATGTCGTCGACACCGAAAGCTACGGCAAACTGCGCGACCTGGCCTTTGCGCCGCAGGAACTGCAGCAAGCCCTGGCCGGAGAAAAAATGCGTGATGACGTGCGTCAGGACTTGGAGAGCGGCGAATGGCTCTTCGGACGCGGTTCCTGCGATATGAAAGGCGGCGCCGCGGCGCAGCTGGCCGTCTTCGAGGACTATGCAGAAAAGGTTGGGAAGGCAAGTCTCCTCTATTTGTCCCTGCCCGATGAAGAAACCTATTCTGCCGGCATGCGGGCGGCAATTGGCCTTCTCGATGAACTGCGCACATCTTATGATTTGACGTACGACGTCCTCATCGACAGCGAACCGAATCATAAAGAAAAGGGGCAGCTCGTGGCCTATACGGGTTCTGTCGGTAAAATCCAGCCCGTCGTCCTCGTCCAGGGCAAGCCCGTCCATATCGGCCATTATACGCAGGGCCTGAATCCGGTAGGCGTCCTGGCGCGTCTCATTGCCGCGACGGAAGGGAAGCAGGAATTCACCGATTCCTGCGGTACTGAAGTGACGCCGCCGCCGGCCTGGGTCTATCTGCGGGACCGCAAGGAACGCTACGATGTGACATTGCCCCAGCGCGCTGCGGCGGCCCTCAATCTTTTGACCTATGATAAGACGCCGGACGACGTCATGTACTTCCTTCTGGAAGAAACGCGCTGTGCCGTCAGCGATATGCTGCAGACCATGCAGAGCGGCCTTGACGTCCCTGTCCTCAGCGCGTCTGAGCTTTTGCAGCAGGCGTCCTCTTATGAGGGATTCGACGTCTTTTATGAAGCGGCCAAGCAGGCTTCGTTCGTCGCCCTTCAAGACGGCAGGAGTACCTATGCCGAGGAAACGCTCAGCCTGATTGAAAAGACCCTGGATTTCATGGATTTGAAACAGCCCCTGGCTGTCGTCGCCTTTGCGCCGCCTTACTATCCGGCAGCGGACAGCCTCTCCTTCCCGACGCCGGCTTTTCAGGGGCTGCTGCAGCATATCCAGACGCTGACGGACGTACGCTTCGAACGTTATTTCAACGGTGTTTCCGACTGCAGTTACTGCTGTGTCGATCCGGCTTTCGACGACAAGATGGTGGAGAAGAACCTCCTCCTCTGGGGCAAAGCCTATCCCTTCGATCTGGAAAATCTGAAGAAACTGCAGATTCCCTTCCTCCTCTTAGGACCCTGGGGCAAGGATCTGCACGAAGGGACGGAACGCGTCAACATCGCCAGCGTCAGCCGCGATTTGCCGCGTATCTTAGAAGCTGTCCTTGCTTACGTGGGTCGGGAAAATTTCGAAAAAGTACAGTAAGCAACGACTCGATAACAAAAAAGCATGAGATAATGTGACACGCTTGTGACAAAGGTATGGTATACTATATCATAATAATGTCATAGGTGGCACTATTAAATACCAATAGGAAGCTGGGATTTATAATGAAAAAGAAATCTTTAGTAATGGCTGCTGTCATGGCAGCATGCGCTACTTCCTTTGCTTTCGCTACGCCGCAGACGCAGTGGAACCAGGGACAGTGGCAGCTCGACTTGGGCGCTTGGAACCCGAAAGCTTCGGTTGACTCCAGCAACTGGGCCAAAGACGAATGGTATGGTGGTCAGGAAGATACTGACTCCAAATGGGATTTCCAGGGCGGCCTTGGCTACGGCCTTTCCGACAAATGGGCTTTGCAGTACAACTACTACGGCCTGAAAACAAAGAGCGACAATAACAAGTCCTACAAGACGGACGGTGACGAACACGAAGTAAACCTCGTTTACTCGATCAATAAGAACTTCGCTGCTTTCGCTGGCTGGAACCGCATTAAGAACGACCTCGGCGGCGATGCTAACGACACCAATAACGTCGCTCAGATCGGCTTGATCGCCAAAGCTCCGCTGGCTAAGAACCTCGACTTCTACGCTAAAGGCGCTGTCGGCACCAAGAGTACTTCCATGTGGGAAGCTGGCCTCGGCTACAGCATCACGCCGGACCTCGACATCAGCGCTGGCTACCGTTATTTGAACACCAAATTGGCTGATGGCGGCGATTCGACCTTTCGTAACAAAGACGACGCCAACATCTCCTATAAAGGCTTCATCGCAGGTCTCTCCTACCGCTTCGGCGGCGGCCACAAAGTCGCTCCGGCTCCGGTAGTTGAAGAACCGGCTCCGGCTCCGGTAGTTGAAACTCCGGCTCCGGCTCCGAAGAACGACTACTATGTCGAAAGCATTCACTTCGGCTTCGACCAGGATCAGCCGCTCGCATCTGAACAGCCGAAACTGGATCATTTCGTCCAGGTCGCTAAAGCCAACACGGCTGATACGTTCAAACTCGTCGGCAACACCGACTCCAAGGGCACGAACGCTTACAACGACGACCTCTCCAAACGCCGCGTAGACAACGTTGCTGCATATGCTGAAAGCCAGGGCGTACCTGCTTCTCAGATGGAACTTGACTACAAAGGTGAAAACAACCCGGTTGGCACGAACGACACTGAAGAAGGCCGCGCTGACAACCGCCGCGTAGATATTTGGCAGAATCACTAAGTGATCAGCTGATAAAAAAGACTTGCCGCTTTGCGGCAGGTCTTTTTTTGTGATTCGTTTGACGTTTGGCGTGGACCGAATAGTTCCTGTAAATACGGCAAACGATTCACGACCCACGGCAAACGGCAGGGGGAACAGAATTTATCTTTTCCCGCCAGAAGACTCCCACCTCTTAGGTGGGGAATGAATGGCGG
>URLP01000002.1 GCA_900548635.1 uncultured Megasphaera sp. | reverse complement strand
ACTATTATTATACGCTATTTCTCGTCAAAAATCAACCATTTGTTGTGACAGAGCCTTGCTAAATACTATCAATACAATGGGCGCAATAACTAAAAGGCAGGTAAATGATTACTAAAATATGATTATTAGTTATTTTAATTATCTAATAATATCATTATAGATAAACATCCTTTAGTCTGATTAAGTGCTAAAAATGGCGTAATTAAGCCGTTTTATAAAGATACCTGTTAATTATAATGCATGATAGGTCAAAAGAATACAACATTGGTAATGAATGAATATATTCTTAAAACTCATGGATAAATGTTTTAAGTTTCACAAATGGTATTACTCAATTTTCTATATTTCTTGCACTTTTGGCATGAAATGGTATACTTATGGTAAATACTTTACTTTATAGTATTCGTTGTAGTTGTATTTATAAGTAAAGAGGTGTGAAAATGGAAAAGACAGAATTGTATGAAACATTCCAGAAAGGGTTGACCAGCGTCAACGGCGAAAGTTATATCGCTAAGAAAGCTGACGTTGCTGCAACTCTCACCAAAATTTTCCAGGACAAGGACACACATGAAGTTGCCCTCGTTGAAACGCCGCTCCTGAAAGAAGTCGGCGCCGTAGACGCATTGAAAGCCGCAGGCATCAAAGTGGATTTGGATCACTTCCGCAAAAATGCCCCGAACGACAAAGGCGGCGTTACCGAAGCTGATTACGGCATCGCCAACCTGGGTTCCATTGTCCAGATGAAGGACGACATCGACTGCCGTATTGTCGAAACGGTATCGGACGTCTATGTCGGCATCATCAAACTTTCGAAGATCGTCGATACTTTCGATGACATGATCGACATCATGGCCGATACGAAACCGTTCCCGAAATTCGCCGGCATCATCACCGGCCCGAGCCGGACGGCTGATATCGAATGCGTCGGTACTGTAGGGGTTCATGGCCCGCGTCAGTATTCGGTCATCGTCGTAGAAGATGCATAAGGGAGGGAACAGCACATGTCTAACGAATTACTGAAGCAAGAAATCGAGCGCGCCATGGATAACGTGCCTCTTCAGAAGGCATTGAAGAAATTTACCTCGGCTTATCCGGGCAACCGTGCAAAAGTTTACAAAGGATACGACTTTGAAGCACTGCGTGAAAAAGTTCATGAAGTAAAATCCTATGCCCGTGATCATCTGGACGAAGTCATGGCTGAATTCATCAAGAACGCGGAAGCCAACGGCGCTCACGTTTTTGTTGCCCATTCGACGGATGAAGCAATGGACTATGCCATGAAACTGGCAAAAGACAACAACGTCAAACTGTGCGTTAAATCGAAATCCATGGCTTCTGAAGAAATGCACTTCAACCAGAATTTTGAAAAAGCAGGCATCCAGGCTCAGGAAACGGACTTAGGCGAATTCATCAACTCCATCGCTGGTGACACACCGTCCCACATGGTTATGCCGGCTATTCACTATTCGAAGGAAGACGTCGCTGACCTCTTTGAATCGTACACGAAGAAACCGGAAGAACCGGTCATCGCTAAAGAAGTCGTTACATCCCGTAAAGTCATGCGCCCGAAATTCTTAAGCGCTGAAATGGGTGTTTCCGGGGCCAACGTCGCTGTCGCTGAAACAGGGACAGTCATCACCATGACGAATGAAGGCAACGGCCGTATGGTCGCAACCCTTCCGAAAACGCACTTATATATCTTTGGTATTGAAAAATTCGTCGCCAAGATGAGCGATATCCGCTACATCTTCAAGGTACTGCCCCGTAACGGCACAGCCCAGAACATCACGGCATATCTTTCCTTCTACACAGGCGCTACGAAAGTCGTCACGGATCCGGAAAATGATACGAAGGAAGACAAGAACTTCCATATGATCATCCTCGATACGCCGGAACGCCGCAAGATCATGAAGAGCGAAGATTACAAAGACATCTTCTGCTGCATCCGCTGCGCTGCCTGCCTGAATGTATGTCCGGCCTTCCGTCTCGTCGGCGGTCACGTCTACGGCGGCAAGATTTACACCGGCGGCATCGGCACGCTGCTCACGAGCTTCCTGACGAGCCGTGAACGCGGTAAAGATATCCAGAACATCTGTCTCCAGTGCGGTACGTGCAACACGGTCTGCGGCGGCAAACTCGATATTGCCGGCATGATCCTCAAACTGCGTACACAGTATGCACAGCAGGACGGCCTCAATCCGGTCCACAAGTTCTGTCTCGATACGGTTGCCGACCGTCACCTCTTCCATTCGCTGCTGCGCATCGCTTCCGTTGCTCAGGGCGTCATCACCAAGGGCCAGCCGATGATCCGTCATCTGCCGATGTTCCTCTCCGGCCTTACTGCAGGCCGCAGCCTGCCGAGCGTAGCTCCGCAGCCGTTCCGTGATATCCTGCCGACGATCAAACAGGATGTCCCGAACCCGAAGGGCAAGATTGCAATCTTCACGGGCTGCCTCCTCGACTTCGTCTACACGGATATCGCAACGGATGTCGTCAAAGCCATGAACATGATGGGCTACATCGTCGAAATGCCGCTTGGCCAGGCTTGCTGCGGTGCTCCGGCTACCTACATGGGCGATGTTGAAAACGCCAAGAAAGCAGCTGAAATGAACATCAACGCCATGGAAGCTGAAAAATACGACTACATCGTTTCGGCCTGCCCGACCTGTACGCATGCACTCCGCGATTATGTCAACTTCTTCAAGGACGATCCGGAAATGCTCAAGAAAGCACAGGAACTGCAGAGCAAGACCTTCGACTTCTGCAAACTCGCTTACATGCTCGGCGGTCTCCCGGGTGAAGGCGACGGCGTACCTGTCAAGGTTACGTACCATGATTCCTGCCACCTCAACCGTTACCTCGGCGTTACGCAGGAACAGCGTGAACTCCTCAAGAACACGAAGGGTGTCGAACTCATCGAAATGCACGACTGCGATAAATGCTGCGGCTTCGGTGGTTCTTACTCCGTTAAATTCCCTGAAATGTCGGCTCCGATCCTCGAAGAAAAAATCAACAATATCGTCGATTCCGGTGCTGAAGTCGTTGCAGTTGACTGCCCGGGCTGCTTGATGCAGATTCGCGGCGGCCTCGATGCTCGCGGCTTGAATAACATCAAGGTTAAACACACTGCACAGATTCTCGTTGAAAAACGCGAAAAGAAATAGGCAATGACGTTGGCCGGAAAGGGAAATAGAGCATGATGATCAAACAGACACTCTTAGAAACCAGCGCCCGGAAGTTTATGCCCAAATTGTTTGCCGGTATCAGCGATGACCAGGTACGCAGAGTCAAAGAGTATATAAAACTATATACGCGTCATCCTTTCGAAGGCACGGCGACCGGCGCCGTCCTCGATGACGCAGCCTCTTCGCAGGGGAAGATGATTCGTCCCCGCCTGGTGCTGATGGCCGGTTCGTTCGGAACAGACCGCGACGATGTGCGGGAGCGGTTGTATAAACTGGCGGCTGTGGTGGAAATGACCCATCTGGCCTCACTGATTCATGACGATATTGTCGATGATGCACCGATGCGGCGCGGCAAGCCGTCGGTGCAGAGCAAATACGGTAAGAATGCTGCCGTCTATGCCGGCGATTTCCTGATGAGCCGCATCACTTTCTACCTGATGCGCGAGGGATTCAACCGGGCTGGGGTGGTCATTTCCGAAGCGGTCGAAGCAATGTGTGCCGGCGAAATCGGCCAGGCACTGTGCCGCTATAAGGAAGATGTGACCATCGATGAATACCTGCAGAACATTCACGGCAAGACCGTTGCCCTGTTCCGCGCCTGCTGCCGGATCGGCGCCATGGAAAGCGGTTGTGACGAACGCGTATCGCGGATGCTCGAGTCTTTTGGCGAATGCCTGGGCTATATGTTCCAGATGCGCGATGACCTGCTCGACTTCGTGCCGGACAGCTCGATGATTGGCAAGAAAGCCCACCAGGATTTCCGCGAAGGGATTTATACCCTGCCGGTCCTCCTGGCACGGGAACAGCCCGGCGGCCGGCGGCTCCTCCATCCCTACATGGAACGGAGCGCTGCAGGGACGCTGAGCCATGCGGACATCTGCCGCATGGAAGAAATCGTCGCTGCTCTGGGCGGCATCGAAGGTGCGTGGAACCGGATCCACGCATACCAGAAACAGGCCGAGGACATCCTCGCAGACCTGCCGTCGAGCGACATTTCGCTGCAGCTCGGCAAAATCGTCCGTAAGCTGGGGGCCGTGTGAATGGAACAGCAACGATGCCTGACACCTAAGCTGGCTATCCGCCTGGCTGCACCGCACACCTGGCTGGCTTCTGTATATCCTGCCGTATTCGGTGAACTGTACTGCCTCCTGAAAGGCTACCCCATCACGGGGACGCTGGCCATCACCCTCTTTTGGGCCTGCGTCTTCATGCAGTCCGCCGTCAATACGCTGAATGATTATTTTGACTTTGTAAAAGGCACGGACACTGCCGACGATAACGTCGAAGTCAGCGACGCCGTCCTGGTCTATGAGAACATCAAGCCGGGACAGGCCCTGGCTTTGGGCCTTGGTTACCTCGCAGCAGCCGGGCTCCTGGCCCTGCCGGCCCTGGTGACAGCCGGACCGGCGCCGCTGATCATCGGCGCCATCCCGGCGTTATCCTGCCGATATCCTATCTGCCGATTGGCGAAGTCGTTTCCGGCTTTGTCATGGGCGGCCTCATCCCCATGGGAATCGTCGCCGCCGTAAGCAGTACCTTCGACTTTTCCGTTTTGCCCGTTGCTTTGCCTTTGATCATCAGTATCGGCCTGATCATGATGACCAATAATACGAGTGATATCGAAAAGGACAGAGAAGCGAAGCGCCGCACACTGCCGGCACTCCTGGGCCGCAAAAAGGCCGTCCGCCTCTACCGGGCTGCCGTATGGCTCTGGATGGCACTGATCTGCATCCTGCCTGTCGGCTACTTCGGCATGTGGGGTCTCATCAGCCCGGTTCTCTTCATTGTGTTTGCCCGACATACCTTTGTAAATCTGCTTCGTTCGCCCCTGGTGCCTCAGGGGCGGGTGGGACAGATGAAAGGCATCATCGCTGCCAACCTCTTTGGCAACGGTGCCTATCTGGCGACACTGGCACTGGTCCTCTTCGGAGGTGGTACTCTTGGCTGAGCTCTCGAAACGGGAGAAGGTATATCACGTATTCCAGCAGATTTCCCGCACCTATGACAGCGCCAACGGGCGTATCAGCCTGGGTATGGAAAGTCATTGGAAAGACGGTCTGATCGAAGCGGTCTGCAGACAGGCAGCTGCGAACAGCCGTGTCCTCGATGTGTGCAGCGGCACGGGAGATATCGCTATTTCCCTGGCAGCGCAGCGACCGGATCTTAAGGTCACAGGCCTTGACTTCTCGCCGGCTATGCTCGACGTAGCCCGCAGGAAAAGTTCAGCGCTGACCAATGTTTCCTGGCAGGAAGGCGATGCCATGAACCTGCCGTTCGAAGACAACACGTTTTCCGCGGCCTGCATCTCCTTTGGCCTGCGCAACACATCGGATTACCTGCGCGTCTTGCAGGAAATGACCCGCGTCGTCGTTCCCGGCGGCTGGGTATATTGTCTCGACTCCTTTGTCCCCGATTCTCTGGTCATCCGGCCCTTTTATTCGGTGTACTTCCGGTATGTCATGCCCTTCCTGGGCGGCGGCTTCCGCCATCGGCAGGAATACACCTGGCTGTGGCAGTCGACGCAGGATTTTCTCAGGAAGAAGGAGCTCCTGGACTTGTTTGGACAAGCGGGATTGATTGACAGGCAGATGAAAAGCCGCTTATTTGGGGCCTGCGTGCTCCACAAGGGGAAGAAGCCTGCGGTCGAATGAAGGATAATGAAGGACTTACGATACGTTACGATAGATAAGACGAACGGAATTTAAGATAGTAAACCGTATGGTTAAGGAGGGTAAGAACATGAGTAGTGAAGAAAAATTTGATGCCATCGTGGTTGGCGGCGGTTTAGCAGGTTCTGCTGCAGCCTTGACAATGGCCAGAGCTGGTTTGGATGTTATGATGGTGGAGCGCGGTAAATTCTGCGGCGCCAAGAACTCCAGCGGCGGCCGTCTCTATGGACACAGCCTGGAAAAATTGATCCCGAACTTTGCAGCAGAAGCTCCGGTAGAACGTAAGATTACGCAGGAACGCCTGTCTTTGATGACAGAAGGCGGCGCACTGAGCTTCCAGTATGGTTCGGATAAACTGGAAAACCTCAAATATCCGTCCTATTCGGTACTGCGTTCGAAATTCGATAAATGGTTGGCTGACAAAGCTGAAGAAGCCGGCGTTATGCTGACAGAAGGCTTCCTCGTCGATGAACTCGTCGTCGAAGACGGCAAAGTCATCGGTGTCATGACGGGCGGCGAAGAATTCGACGCTGACGTCGTCATCCTCGCCGACGGTGTCAACTCCCTGCTGGCACAGCAGATTGGCATGAAACAGGAACTGGAACAGAAAGACGTTGCAGTCGGCGTCAAAGAAGTCATTGAACTCGGTGAAGACACGATCAACGAACGCTTCGGCCTGAGCGGCAACGATGGCGCTGCCTGGATGATGGCAGGCGATCCGACGGGCGGCAACCTCGGCGGCGGCTTCATCTATACGAACAAAGACAGCCTTTCCCTGGGCATCGTTACGACGATCAGCGATATCGGCCGCGTCGATGTCAGCGTACCGGACATGGTCGAACGCATGAAAGCACATCCGGCTATCGCACCGTTCCTCAAAGGCGGTAAACTGAAAGAATATTCGGCTCACCTCGTTACCGAAGGCGGCCTCAAGATGATGCCGGAACTCGTTCGCGACGGCGTCCTCGTCGCCGGCGATGCAGCAGCCATGGTCGTCAACCTCGGCTACACTGTCCGCGGCATGGACCTGGCTATCGAATCGGGCCGTCTGGCCGGCGAAGCAGTCATCAAAGCGAAGAACCGCAACGACTTCTCCGCAGAAAGCCTCTCCGTTTACAAGACGCTCCTCGAAGAAAGCTTCATCATGAAGCTCATGAAACAGTACCAGAACCTGCCGGGCCTCCTCGAAGACCATATCATCTTCAACGATTTCCCGAAGATGGCCGACGAATTCGCAGGCATGGTCTACAAAGTAGACGGCGGCGCACCGGTCGCTCTGCCCATGATTGCTCTGACAGTCCTGGCCAACAACGGCGGCTTGGCTAATCTCTTCGATTTAGGTAAGAAAGCTTGGGAGGCGATGTAAGATGGCAAAGATGAGTGTAGACGATAAACTGGGTTTCGACAAGTTCGTGACCGATGAACACGAATCCCACATCCTGATCAATGAAGATTATCATGACGAAGCAGAAATCAAACGCCTGGTCATGGCATGTCCGGCAAACCTCTATCACTATGATGACGGCAAACTGGTCTTCAGCCATGAAGGCTGCCTCGAATGCGGCACGTGCCGCGTTATCTCCGGCGGCAAAGGCGTAAAGAGCTGGAAACATCCGAAAGGCGCCATGGGCGTAGAATATCATCAGGGCTGATCGAAAGCCTCTGTAAAGGACTGTCGCACAATCACGTGCGGCAGTCTTTTTTTCATGCGGGCGCACGTGGGCGCCCCTACCCGGACTTTTTTTTTCGGCAAACGGCAAACGACCCACGGCAAACGGCGCCGCAGGCGCCATAACATATACACGGGCGGCGCATATATGGTATAATAAAAAGTATGCAATAGCGATCAATCAACCGATAAGGAGGTTTATTATATGAGCATACAGATTACCTTTCTGAATCACAGCGGCTTTGCTGTGGAGACGGACTCGAAGGTACTGGTCTTTGATTACTACAAGGATCCGTCCGGGACGGTCGCAGCCTATCAGAAGGCTGGCAAGAAGCCGCTCTGGTTCTTTGTCAGCCATTGGCATGAAGACCACTTCAACCGCCGCATCGGCGCCTTCGGCGGCGCCCAGTACATCGTCAATGAAGACGTCGACTTGAAGGACGTGCCTGAAGGCCGTCTGCAGGTCATGAAGGTCTACGATTCACTTGTTTTAGGCGATACGAAAGTGACCCAGTACGGGTCGACCGATGAAGGCGGTTCGTTCCTCGTCGAAACGGACGGCCTCAAGATCTTCCACGCCGGCGACCTCAATTGGTGGCACTGGCTCGGCGATATGGATGAAAACAATGCTGAAGCCAAGGGTAATTTTGAACGTGAAATGAAGCATCTTGCCGGACAGACTTTCGACATCGCCTTTTTCCCTGTCGACGCCCGCCTGGAAGGGGCGCGCGAATGGGGCGTCAAAGGCTTCCTCAAAGATGTTTCCGTGACGCAGTGCCTCATTCCTATGCATTATTTCGGGACGCCCTGGATGCCGTCGGCGGACTTTAAAGCGGCCTATCCCGATGTACCCTTGTGGATTCCCCTGCACGACGGCGATCAGACGCGCCTCGGCGGGCAGTAAGGAGGAGTTATGGCAAGTAATACACACGGGGGCAGACGCAGCCAGATTGCCAATTATATCCTGATTACGGCGGCAGTCATCCTGCTTCTGGCATACCCTTTCCAAGACTTTTTTGTCGGCGGACTCCTGACGCACCTGGCCGGTGCTGCTCTCATCGGCGGCCTGGCAGACTGGTACGCCGTTACGGCTCTTTTCCGCCGGCCCCTGGGCATTTCCTTTAAGACGGCGCTCATCCCGAACAGTAAGGAACGCATCGCTGAAATGGCCCGCCACATGATTGAATATGAAATCCTGACCGTTTCCAATATGTACAATGTCCTCAAGCACCATCCCGTCCTCGGGGCGACCCTCGATTATCTGCATACGGAAAAGGGCTTCCAGTCGGCAGAACGCGTCTTCGGTCAGATTTTGAATACCTTTTTATACACCATCGACATGAAGACCGTCGTCAAGGCCTTTGCCGGCATCGGCGGCCAGGCCATCGAAAAAGTCGACCTGGCACCGATCATGAGCAAGGCCATCAAAATCGGCTTGCGCGGCGAATCGGGCAAGGATTTCCTGGACTTCATGATCCTCAACCTGGAAATGCTCGTGCGCAGCGAAACGATGAAGCGCTATGTCGGCGAAATCTACGAAGCATCCCTGCGCCAGTACGCCAAACACAACATCTTCCTCGGCTGGGCCATTAAGGCGGCCCTGAAGATGGAAGTCTTCCAGCCGGACCACGTCGCCGGCCTCCTGCAGGAAAAATGCCTGGACCTTTTGGCCGAAGCGAAGGAAGAAAATTCCGTCCAGCGTCAGCAGGCCCTGCGCTATCTCTGGAAGCAGACGGAAAAAATCGAATTCAACGACGAATGGCGCCAGCGCATCGACAGCTATAAGAACCGCATGTACAACAGCCTGGTCACGCGGCCGGACACGCGCGAAGCATGGCAGCGCTACGTCCAGGACCCGGACCGTCAGAAGCGGGTCTGCAAGGTTGCCGCCAACTACGTCATCGGCAAACTGGAATCGTGGCGTGAAAGCCCGGACCAGGTCGAACAAGTCAACCGCCAGGCCCTGGCCTTCGTCGCCAAGGAACTGAAACGTCTCCAGGTCTGGTTCGGCAAGACGGCGGAACAGGAAATCCTCAAGTACGACGGTACATACCTGGCAGAACAGCTGGAAAACAGTGTCTGGTATGACCTGCAGATGATCCGCGTCAACGGTTCGCTCGTCGGCGCCATCCTTGGTGCCGTCATTTATCTTGTCATGTACGCCGTGAAGGGAGGGGCTATCTTATGACCTACAGACAGCGTGCCAATACGATTTTAGGCCTGTCCTTCGTCTGCTTCATCGCCATTTTCCTCTGGTGGTATACACACGAAGTCTCAGTCTGGGAAGAACTGCTCTTCTTCGTCATCCAGTCGGCCCTGATCGGCAGTATCGCCGACTGGTTCGCCGTCACGGCGCTCTTTGAAAAGCCCCTGGGCTTCCCGTATCATACGGAACTGCTCTACCGCCACCGCGATCAGATCATCGACAGCATGACGAAAATCATTTCAGAAAAACTGCTCCAGCCCGGCATGTGGCAGGACAAGCTCTATCAGATTTCCTTCATCGATAAACTCGTCGGCTGGCTGCGCGGCCCGAGCGGCCGGGAAAAGTTCCGCACTATCCTCTATGAAGTGGCTCAGCGGGCCTACCGCTACGCTCAGAAAGGCGGTACGCAGGCCTCCATCGCTTCGCATATCCGCAAGTACCTGAAGCAGCAGCCTTTGGTCAGCTTTTTCCAGGACCGCCTCATTTCCCTTCTGGAAGACCCGAACAGCAAGATGTTCAATGACGCCATCGGCCTCGTGCGGGAACTGGTCAACAGCGATGATTTCGACAGCCTTTTGGAAAAGCTCATCCTCCAGTGGCGCGAAGAATCGCAGCATTCGTCGGTCTCCAGCATTACCCTGACCAAGGTCCTGGGCATCGTCGATACGCGCAAGATCGCCCGCGACATCAAATTGGGCATCGTCGACTGGCTCGACCAGTGGGAACACGCTGAAGGGGAACAGCGGGAATGGCTCTGCCGCAAGCTGGAACTCTTCCTCTACTCCATGAACGGCCAGCTGGCCTTCGCCGTCCAGAACTGGCAGGACCAGTTCGTCGACTCCCTGCCGATTGAACAGTGGCTGACAGCAACGGAAAATTCAGCGAAGGAATACTTCACCCACGGCGACCAGGGCAAGGAAGAACTGAAGGACCTCCTGGAAGCACAGTTCCTCCACTACCTGGAATACTGCCGTTCCTATCCGGAAATCAAGGACTGGCTCGATGAACAGATCCGCCGGGCCTGCAATGTCATCCTGGAACACGAACATTCCCTCATCGCCGTTGCCGTCCGCGACGTCCTCTCAGGTTTCGACAAGAAGCGCTTCAACCAGTTCCTGGAAAGCAAAGTCGGCGAAGACCTGGCCTGGATCCGCATTAACGGTGCCATCGTCGGCGCTTCCATCGGCGTCTGTGTCTTCGCCTTCCTGAAACTCTACCAATTCACCCTCGTCCCCTTACTGCGGGGAGTAGTTTTGTAATCTCGTGCTGAGGGAATTCTCCTTATGGAAAAAGGCTGCTGCTTTGCGGCAGTCTTTTTCTAAATGTCATTTCACGTCATTTTTTGTATGTTTCACGACAAATTCTCCGTCCTCTGTCGGCGAGATGCTATAATAAAGGCAGATAATCGCAATCACGAAGGGAGGGAGTTGTCATTATGGTACGAATTGGAATCTGTGATGATTTACAGGAACAGCTGGTCCTTATTGAAAAGGCAGCTCGAAAATATTTTCAGGATAAAAAGGAACCGATTGAAGTCAGTACGTATACCAATGCCATGGATTTCCTCGATGATTTCGAAAAGTTAGGGACTTTCGACATTGTCCTGCTGGATATCTGTATGCCCGGTATCTTAGGGACGGACGTGGCCGCGGAGATGCGCAAGCAGAAGAGCCGCGCGGAAATCGTCTTTCTGTCGACGAGCGAGGAATTCGCCGTCGATGCCTTCGCCGTCAAGGCCGCCCATTACCTGGTCAAGCCTTTTACGCAGGACGCCTTCAATCAGGCCATGGACCGCGTCATGGACAGCCTCCGTCAGCGCCACAGCGGCAAAGTCGTCTTCAAGCTCATCGGCGGCGGCATCCAGGTCGAAGAACTGAATGCCATCCTTTACGTCGAAAGCACGGACCACATCCAGAAGGTCTATACGTCGGACAACTTCGTCCTGGAAACGCGCCAGTCCCTGTCGAGCATCCTTGATATGCTGGAAGCCATGTCGCCGGGCCAATTCGTCTCGCCGGGCAAGGGCTACCTCGTCAATCAGGGTGCCATCCGCGTCGTCAAGAGCGACTATATCGAGATCCAGGGCCATCGGATTCCCCTGGCCAAGCGGAAGTACCGCCAGTTCCAGGAAAATTATTTGAAATATATCTTTGGACAGCCAATGTAAAGGAAAGAGAAAATGGAATATAATCGCGTTACGCCTGCAGTGATTGAAAAGCTGCAGGCAATTTCAGGTAAAAAATATGTCTGGACCGACAGGGATAAGCTCATCCCCTACGCTCAGGATGAAGGGACAGGCGCGCACCGCCTGCCCGACGCCGTCGTCCTGCCGGCGACGGTCGAAGAATTGGCGGCCGTCGTCCGCCTGGCCAATGAAGAAGTGATCCCTGTTATCCCCAGAGGCGCCGGTACGGGCCTCGAAGGCGGTGCCGTAGCGGACAGGCGCGGCGGCATCGTCGTCAGTACGGAACGGCTGGACCGCATTCTGGAAATCAATGAAGAGGCCATGTACATGGTCGTCGAAGCCGGCGTCATTACGGCGCGGATCCAGGAAGAAGCGAAAAAAAGAGGCCTTCTCTATGCCGGCGACCCGTGCAGCGGCGATTCCTGCTGTATCGGCGGCAACGGGGCGACCAATGCCGGCGGCAACCGGGCTGTGAAATACGGGACGACGCGGGATCAGATTTATGATGTCGAAGTCGTCACGCCGACTGGGGAAATCGCCCATCTGGGCCGGCGCCTGCACAAGATGACGGCGGGTTACCCCTTGGAAAAAATCGTCATCGGTTCGGAAGGGACGCTGGGCATCATCACCAAGCTGACGCTGAAACTCGTGCCTTTGCCGCCGTGCACGGCCAATCTCCTGGCTGTCTTCCCGGCGCCTGCAAAGGCCCTTTCCCTGGTCACGGCCCTGCCGAAAGCCGGCCTTACGCCGACGTGTCTGGAATTCATGGATTACGAGGTCATCGCCGTCGTCCAGGACTGGCTCAAGGAAAAGCAGCCCTGTCCAGAGGGCGGCGCCTATATGATTATCCAGCTCGACGGCAAGAACGAAGACACCCTCGATGAAGACTGCGTCACGGCTGATGAACTCTGCCGCAGCCTCGGTGCCGTGGAAGTCTTCATGGCCGATGCCGACAAGGTCTGGAAGGCGAGAAAGGCCTTTACGGAAGCGTCGGCAGCGGAATGCCCGGTAGCGGCCATGGAAGATTTCGTCGTGCCGCCGGATAAGTTGGAAGACCTTCTGCAGTCGCTGAAAGCTATCGGCGCGCAGACGGGCGTCGTCTTCCGCGGCGTCAGCCACGCCGGCGACGGCAATATCCACCTCGACGTCCTGCGCCGGGGCTTTGCCGACGAAGCCGATGAAAAGGCAAAAATCACAGCTTTCGAGGACCAGGCCTGCGCGGCTGTCTACGAAATGGGCGGCGCCATCTCCGGCGAACACGGCATCGGCCAGTCCCGCAAAGCCCTCTTCGCCAAATACACAGACCCCGTGGCCCTGGAATTGATGAAGGCCCTGAAAAAAGCTTGGGATCCTAAATGTATCTTGAATCCTGGGAAATTGTTCTAAATTTGTTTTTCGTCAAATAACTTCTTGCAGGAGGGAAATCAAATGGAATATATTTGTAATGACTGTCCGCGCCAGTGCGGCGTCGTACGGGCAGAAGTGCGGCAGGAAGGACAGGTACTGCCCGGTTTTTGCCACAGTCCGCTCCAGCCTGTTGTGGCCCGGGCGGCCCTGCATGAGTGGGAAGAGCCGTGCATCAGCGGTTCCCGCGGTTCGGGAGCCGTCTTTTTTACGGGCTGCAATCTGCGCTGCTGTTTTTGCCAGAATACGACGATTTCCATGGGCGGTACGGGCGTGCCGATTACGGCGGCGCGCCTGCGGGATATCTACGGCGAGCTCATCGAAAAGGGCGCCCATAACATCAACCTCGTCACGCCGACACCGTACAAGAAGGCCATCCTCGAAAGTCTGGCAGAGCCCCTGCCCGTGCCTGTTGTCTACAACTGCGGCGGCTATGAAACGACGGCGACCATCGACGCTTTCAAGGGCAAGGTCCAGATTTATCTGCCCGATTTGAAATACCTCGATCCGGCCCTGGCTAAGCGCTACAGTGCGGCTGAAGATTATCCCCAGGTCGCAGCGGAAGCCATCCTTCATATGTACGACCAGGTTGGCCCTTACGAACTGGACGATGACGGCCTCCTGAAGAAGGGCGTCGTCATCCGTCACCTCATTTTGCCGGGCTGCCTGGACAATACAAAAGCCGTCATCGACTGGGTGCGGGACCATTTCGCTGACGGCCAGGTCTTGTTCAGTTTGATGCGCCAGTACGTGCCCTGCGGCCGGGCTGCGGACTATCCGGAAATCAATCGGCGCCTGACGGACGAAGAATACGACGAAGCGGAACAGTACCTCTTCGACAGCGGCATCGAAGACGGCTTCGTCCAGGAAAAAGACAGCGCCAGCGAAGCTTTCATCCCCGCCTTCGACGGGACGGGGGTGTAGGCGTTTCGTAGTTCGTTCACGACAAACGATGAACGACCTACGACAAACGACATGATAAAATGGATTGCCCGATGGCAGAGAAATTTTTCATGCTGCGCCGCCCCAGGGCACGCGGATGTAGGTGGAGAACCAGCCGTCTTCGTAGGTGCAGAGGACGCTGGCGTCGTAGGTCTGACGGAAGCGGTCAAGGGATTTCATGCCGATGCCGTGGCCTTTCGCTTTGGTTACGGGCAGGCCCTGGTCGTCGAGGATGACTTGGCCGTCGTAGCGGTTCTTGACGAGGACGCTGAGGATGTCGCCCTGGTAAAGGGTGAGCAGGGAAATGGCCTGCTGGCCTTTCGGCTGTTTTTCACTGGCGTGAATGGCATTTTCGATGAGGTTCGAAAGGACGATGGCCATGTCCGAGCTGAGGCCGGCTCTTTCCTGAGGCACGACGATGTGGGCCGTGACGGGAATTTTCAGCTCCTCGGCTCTGGTAAGATACATTGCCAGGGCGGCATTGACCAGCGTGTTCTGGCAGTACTGGCGGCGTTTCGTCTTATTGAGCGCGGTACCGATGTCTTCAATCAGGTGCAGCGCTTTTTGGCGTTCATGGGAAGCGATGAGGACCCGCAGCTCTTCCAGGAGACCATTGCGCTTTTTATAGATTTCTTTCATTTCTTCCTGCGACTGGAGGAGAGAACGCGTATAGGCACGGCTGGTCTGAATCTGGGCGGTCATCGTGTTGCTGCGTTCGTAGTTTTTGATGAGGATGTCTGCCTGGCGGAAGCCGGCGCGGATGCTGAAGGCGAGGAGAATCAGGGCCAGCATCAGGAAGGTGCGGGGCAGGAGCATTTTGTCCATCATCAGGATGTCCGACGTCGCCATGGTGAGGTACATGTCGAGAATCAGGAAAAGGGGCAGGAGAGAAACGTATTTCCAATATTTATGCGTGCTGATCTCATAGTATTTGACGAAGATTTCATTAAAATAGCGGCGCAGCCAGGGGATGGCCGCCGTGAAGCAGAGGGTATAGAAAAAGAAATGTGCCGGATAGATGATACGTGAGAGGACAGGGCGGCTTTCGTCCTGGAAAAAGGCCAGCAAGAGGACGGCCAGTACGGTATGGATGAAAATCGTCAGCGTCGCGCGCACGGAAAAGACGTAGAGATGACGGAAGAGAAAGGGCCGGATGACGGCGACGGCCCAGATGAAGTGGGGAATCCAGATGACGGCGAAGAGCTTTTTATAAAAGCTGTAGCTGTGGCTCCACGGGCCGAAGGGAATCATATAGAGCAAAAAGAAAAGCTCTGCGAGTAAAATAACGGCATAGCCGCCCAGGACGAGGCGCTTTTTCCGTTCTGTCAGCAGCGGTTCGAAGGCATAGTACTGCAGCATGGCCGGCGGCATAATCGACAAGGTAATGATAATGACCGTCATAATATCATAAAGCATGGGCGTCGGGCACCTCCTCTCAGTCAGAATAAGGAATGGTCAAGTACAGGCTGACCATGTGTTCTTTCAGGTCGTAGCGGAAGGATGCGTCGTAAGCTGTAGAAAAAGCATTGAGGGCCGGGACAATCTGGCCATACGGCTCGTACCGCAGGAAGTCGGTACCCTCGGCAGCATCGTCTTCGGCAATCCAGTGTTTGACGATGATAATCAGGCTGTCGTGCGTTCGGTGGCTGCCCATAAAGAAAATGCGGTGATCTTCGGGCTGCTTTTCCAGGGCCTGTTCTGAAATCTGGATGGCTTTGGCCATGAGGCTGCCCAAATCGATTTCAAAAGGCAGGCTTTGTGGTAAGGGCAGGCTGACCGTGACGTCAAAGCCTGCGCGGCGCATCCGTTCCAGTCCCGGCGAGACGGCAGTATTGATGAATTTATTCTTCGTCCACTTCTGCAGCTGTGTTTCCTGGAGCTCCGTATGCAGCGTATCGAGGAAGGTCAGGGCTGCCTCGTCGTCGCCCTGCTGGATCAGTTCCGAAAGGAGGCGCAGCTGATGGCGGCTGTCGTGGCGGAAGATGGACATGCGCTTCTGCATGTCCTGTAAAAGGCCCGTGTAGTCGCTGAGGGCTTCCATCTGGGCGCCCAGGAGATGCGATTTCTGCTGGGTATGGACCTGATGGGACATCTGGCGCGTGCCGGTATACATGATGACGGCCATGAAGATACCCGAAAGGGCCTGGAAGACACGGGAAATCATGTTGTCTTCCGGCAGGGGGCCCGGGCGCAGGGCGAGGACGGCGGAATAGGTGCTGATCAAAATCGGTATCCAGGCGGCGTATTTCCAGAAGGCCAGCATCGAGAAAGTCCGATATTTAAAGAAGAGGTCCCGGAAGAACTTCAGCAGCAGCGGTGCCGAAATCACGTAGACGAGGGAATAGGAGAATAAATAGAGGACGCAGTAGTCCAGGAATTCGCCTTTCGTGATGAAAACCATGGTCACGCTCATACATGTCGTGTGGAGAAAGGAAATATACAGGCCCTCCATGCCGGCGACAAAGAGATTCTGGTAGAAATAAGGCTGAGAAATGATAAAAGTCGCCAAAAGAAGCGGCGGCCAGTAGGTAAGCAGCATCTTCTTGAAAGAGAGCCACTCCATTTTGAAAATGCCGATATGAAAGAAATAGAGATAAAGAAGCGTTTCGAGTATCAAAATAATAGCGAAGGACCAGGCCGTATAGCGGCGTTCTTGCTTTGACAGGGCCGGGCTCAAAGCCAGATAAAGCACAATCGTAGGCGGTACAAAGGATATCATTCCAGCGAGTACCATTGCCGCAGCGAAATCCATAGACAGACACCTCTTGAAGTTATAATGATATACGATAATTATACCATATAGGCATCAAGATAGGTGATAGTATTCACAAAAAAAGCTGCCGCAGAAGCGGCAGCTTTTTCACATCGCCTTGACCGGTACGAGGCCTCGTGAGAGGGATATCGTCCCGGTTCGGGCGATTTCTAAGATTTCATATGGCGCCAATACCTTGATGAGGGCATTGACGTGGTCTTCGCGTCCCGTGACGCGGAGAATGAGTGAATTCAAGTTTACGTCAACGATTTTGGCGTGGAACAAACTGGCCAGGCTGGCCAATTCGTCGCGGACTTGCGGCGTGTCGTAGCGGACCTTGATCATGGCCAGTTCGTAGCTGATGAAAGGCGCTTCATCGAGGTTGATGATTTTAATAACGTCGATGAGTTTGGCCAGCTGGCTGATGGTCTGTTTCAATTCTTTATCGTCTTCGATGCTGATGACGATATTGAAGCGCGACACATCCGGTTCTTCCGTATAACCGACTGTCAATGATTCGATGTTGATGGCCTTGCGGCTGATTAGTCCGGCGATGTGCGTGAGCACGCCCGGTTTATTGTCCGTCAAAATAGCCAGATGCTGTTTCCTCATCAGGCGTCACCTCCTAAAATCATCTCACTCAGTGCTTTGCCGCCGGGAACCGTCGGGTAGACCCGTTCCTGCGGCGAGACTCGGATGTCGACCAGGGCCGGTCCCGGATGGGCGAAGGCTTCCTTCAGGACCGGGACGAGGTCATCCTGCTTTTCAATCGCATATCCCTTAACGCCCAGGGCTTCTGCCAGGAGCGGCAGGCTCTTCTTTTTGTTCAGGGCGCATTGTGAATAGTGCTTGTCGTAGAAGAAATCCTGGAGCTGGATGATCATGCCCAGGGCATTGTTGTGCAGGACGATGATTTTCACGTCGACGCCGTATTTCGAGAGCGTATCCAGTTCCTGACAGTTCATCATGATGCTGCCGTCGCCGGAGAAAAGGACGATGGTCTTTTCAGGACAGGCGATTTTTGCACCCAGCGCTGCCGGCAGGCCGAAGCCCATGGTCCCCAGGCCGCCAGAAGAAATGAAGTGCCGCGGCTGGTCTGTCGTGAAGAACTGGGCCGCCCACATCTGATGCTGACCGACGTCGGTAATGGCTACGGTGTCGTCGTTCCGGGTAATGTCTCGGACGGCGGCGAAGATTGACTGGGGTGAAATATAGCCGGGACGCGGCGGCGTCATAAAGGGATGCGCCTTCTTCATGGCCAGGACTTCCTGGCGCCAGGCGGCAAAGGCAGCGTCGTAATCGAAATTGCCTTCCTTCAGTTTCTTGGCGAAAAGGGGCAGGGACCAGCGCAGGTCCCCTTTGATGCCCAAATCGATATCGACGATTTTGTCGATTTCGACGTCGTCGATTTCAAAATGGATGATCTGGGCGTTCGGTGCAAAAGTATCGGCTCGGCTGGTCAGGCGTTCGTCGAAGCGGGCGCCTAAGGCGATGAGCAGGTCGCAGCCGGAAATGGCCTTGTTCGAAGCGTAGGAACCGTGCATGCCGCCCATGCCGAGATGGAGCGGCTGGGAATCGGGGAAAGCCCCTTTGCCCATGAGGGTCGTGACGACGGGAATCTCCGTCGTTTCAACGATATCCTTGAGGAACTGCGTCGTTTCCGAAAGAATCACGCCGCCGCCGACGACGAAGACCGGCTTCTGGCTCTGCTGGATCATAGCCACGGCGCGGTCGATGTCGTAGGCCTGGCCGCTCGTTTCGACGACGTAGCCGGGCAGGTTCACTTTATCAGGATACTCGAAATTGATTTCTGCTTCCAAGGCATCTTTAGCGATGTCGATGAGGACCGGGCCGGGACGGCCCGTCGAGGCGATGTAGAAGGCTTCCTTCAGGACCCGTGGAATCGAGGCGACGTTCTTTACCAGGTAGTTGTGCTTGGTAATGGGCGATGTGATGCCGGAAATATCAGCTTCCTGGAAGGAGTCGCGGCCGATGAGGCCCGTTGGGACCTGGCCGCTGATGATGACCATGGGAATAGAGTCCATATTGGCCGTGGCGATACCTGTGACCATGTTGCAGACCCCAGGTCCGGAAGTGGCAATGCAGACGCCGGGCCGGCCCGTGACGCGGGCGTAGCCGTCGGCTGCGTGGACAGCCCCTTGTTCATGACCGGTAAGGATGTGCCGGAAATGGTCTTTGAACATCTCGTCATACAGCGGCAGGATTGCCCCGCCGGGATAGCCGAAGACGACATCGACGCCTTCTTTCTTCAAACATTCCAGCACAGCCCGTGCCCCAGTCATTCTCATCATTTATCACCTCTTGTAATTATCGTTCATCGTTCATCGCAGTTCGTCGGGACCGCTCGCCGCTGTTTTTTTCGACAAACGACGAACGACCCACGACAAACGGCTTTTATTAGTCGTTCTGATCGTTATTATGGAGCCACGGCATCATGTCGCGGAGTTTAGCGCCGACTTTTTCAATCGGATGTTCAGCGTGCTGACGGCGCATAGCGAGGAAGTGTGCGCGGCCGCCGGCTTTATTTTCGAGGAGCCAATCTTTGGCGAAGGCACCGGACTGGATGTCGTTCAAGACTTCTTTCATAGCTTTCTTGGAATCCTGGGAAATGACGCGCGGGCCAGCGGTGTAATCGCCATATTCAGCCGTGTCACTGATGGATTTACGCATCTTAGCCATGCCGCCTTCGTACATGAGGTCGACGATCAACTTCATTTCATGGAAGGTTTCAAAGTAAGCGATTTCCGGCTGATAACCAGCTTCGCAAAGGGTTTCAAAACCGTTGGTGATGAGCTGGCAAATACCGCCGCAGAGGACTGCCTGTTCGCCGAAGAGGTCTGTTTCTGTTTCTTCCTGGAAGGTTGTCTGGATGACGCCAGCGCGGGTACCACCGATGCCGCGGGCATAGGCCAAAGCGATATCGAAGGCTTTGCCTGTAGCGTCCTGTTCGACAGCGAAGACGTCAGGAACGCCACCGCCTTCGGTGAAGGTACGGCGGACGAGGTGACCCGGGCCTTTCGGAGCGACCATGAAGACGTCGACTGTCGAAGGAGGAACAATCTGTTTGAAGTGGACATTGAAGCCGTGAGCGAAAGCGAGGGCGCTGCCGTCTTTCAAGTTCGGAGCAATTTCTTTTGCGTAGACATCAGCCTGTTTTTCGTCCGGAATCAAGATCATTGTAATATCGGCTTCTTTTACGGCTTCAGGAACGGATTTAACTTCAAGGCCGGCTGCCTGGGCTTTGGCGATGGATTTGCTGCCTTTATACAAACCGACGACGACGTCGATGCCGCTGTCTTTGAGGTTCAACGCATGGGCGTGGCCCTGGCTGCCATAACCGATGATTGCGACTTTTTTGCCTTTCATTACATCCCAGTTTACATCCTGATCATAAAATACTTTTGCCATGATAACATATCTCCTTTGTAATAAAATAAAAATTTTATCGTTGGGATTTAGAGATTTGTCAAAAGAGGCCAACAAAAAAACTCCGCCCCTTCTGTAAGGGACGGAGTATAATCCGCGATACCACCCTGATTCCCGGTGCATTACTGCAACCGGACTCTCTACAACGTACCAACATACGCGTTTCGGTTAACGGTGAAATGCCGTCGGCGCCTAATGAAGTTCAGCGTCGATCTTCGGAGAGGAGCTTCATCGGTATCATCGTACTGGCTCGCACCGGCCGCCAGCTCTCTGAAAAACAATGGTGCAGACTACTTTCTCTCGTCATTAGATTTACGAATATTTCGCTTCACGGTTTGTTCCTTGAAGCTTGAACACATTGTACGCAATTTGGTGGCCAATGTCAAGATGTTTTACGATAAAATTTTAAAATAAAATAAAGTTAAACGTTAAACAATTAGGTATAACGTATAAAAAAAGCTGCCGCAAAAGCGACAGCTTTTTTATATCCTAATGATGATCCACAGTGAGTTCTTTGAAGCGTTTGGCGACCGGGTCGGTCTTGACGAGTTCTTCCAGGTGCTTCAGTTCTTCTGCTTCTACGGTTTCTGTCGTATCGTAGCTAGGCGGTACGGTCTTGGCCAGCTGGAGGCATTTCTTGATCGATGCCACGCTGACGATGATGACCAGGATAGCCATGATTGCCGATACGCAGAAGAGGAGCCATTCCTGTTTCGGCAGATAGATGTTGAACATGTTGAGGTAATCGGCCCAGAAGATGACGACCGTCAGGAAAGCCCAGGGGATAACCGTGACCCAGGCGAAGCGGGCTTTGCCCATGGCGCAGATGATAACCGTCGAGATAGCCAGGGTGATGATGGCCAGGAGCTGGTTGGAGACACCGAAGATCGGCCAGATCGTGGAGAGGTTGCCCTGGAGGACGATGTAGCCCCATGCACCGGAGATAGCAGCCGAAGCGATGATGGCACCGGGCAGCCAGTGGGGATCGCCAAATTTCGGCCAGATGCGGCCGACGAGTTCCTGGAGCATGTAGCGGCCGACACGAGTACCGGCATCGATGATTGTCATGATGAAGAGGGCTTCGAACATGATGCAGAAGTGATACCAGTAGTTCATGAGGTGGTCGAGGCCGGGCAGGTTGGAGAAGATGTAGGCCATGCCGACAGCCAGGGAAACAGCACCGCCCGGACGATGGGCGACGTTTTCGCCGACCATTTCATTGAGGTGCGGCAGGTCGACGACCTGGATGCCGAGAGCCTGGAAATGAGCAGCTGTCGAGTTGATGGCGAAGTAGTCATTCGGTACGAGCGAGCAGGCTGCAATCAGAGCCATCATGCCGACGAAGGATTCCGTAAGCATAGCACCGTAGCCGACAGGCAGGATAGAGCGTTCGTTCATCAGCATCTTCGGTGTTGTGCCGGTGGAAATCATGCAGTGGAAGCCAGAGACAGCACCGCAGGCGATGGTGATGAAGATGTACGGCAGGACAGGACCGGTGATGACCGGGCCGCCGCCGGCGCAGAACTGGGTGACAGCCGGCATCTGGACCATCGGTCCGACGATGATGATGCCGATAGCGAGGGCGCCGATAGTACCGATCTTCATGTACGTCGAGAGGTAGTCACGCGGTGCCAGGAGCAGCCATACCGGCAGGGCTGCGGCGACGAAGCCGTAGATGATGAGGGCGATGGAAATGCCCTGGGCATTGATCGTAAAGAGCGGGGCCAGCGTCGGCGACGCCTGGACGGAAGGGCCGGCGACGACGGCGAGGAGCGTCAGGACGACGCCGATGATCGTGCCTTCTTTAATGTGGCCCGGACGCAGGTACTGCATGTAGAGGCCGATGAAGATAGCGATAGGGATGGTCATGCCGATGGTGAACGTGCCCCAGGGGCTGTCATGCAGGGCATTGACGATGACGACGGCCATGCCGGCCATAGCCAGGATGTTGAGGAAGAGGACGGCAAAAGATGTGGCCAGGCCGACTTTGTCACCGATCTGGGCTTTTGCGATTTCGGCGATGGACTTGCCGTCATAGCGCATGGAAGCGAAGAGGATGACCATGTCGTGGACAGCACCGGCGAGGACGCCGCCGATGAGGATCCACAAGGCACCGGGCAGATAACCGAACTGAGCGGCGATGACCGGGCCTACGAGCGGGCCGGCACCGGCGATAGCGGCGAAGTGATGGCCGAAGACGACGTACTTATTCGTCGGTACGTAGTCATGACCGTCTTCAAAGCGGAAGGCCGGTGTGACTTTGTACTGGTTGACCGTCAGTACTTTGGCGGCGATGAAGGCGCCGTAGAAGCGGTAGGCCAGTACGAATACGAGTGCAGAGATGATAACGAGATACAAACCATTCATAAAACAATCCCTCCTTTGTAGCGTATAGCGTGTAAAGTGCAGACTTACTCCATGTTCGATTTACCCGAAGTTATACTTCGTTCCTCTGGGTATGATATAGAAAATGTATCGTACGGGGAATAAAGTATACACTGTACCTATACTCATACTATAGGATAAAGAAGGGGAAAATTCAAGTTACTTATAGTAAAGATGACAAATTATGCATGAACAAAATTCATAATAAAAATAACAGATTATTATAAAATAAGAAAAATCGTTGCAGAACAGGAATTTTAATTCTCTCTCTCAAAAAATACTTTGCATTTTGGGCATAAAAAAGGGGCTGTCGCATTAAGCGACAGCCCCTTTTCGTAGTTCGTTTAGCGTTCATCGTTCATCGAAAATTCACACACATCGGCAAACGATGAACGACCTACGACGAACGATTTAGTGATGAGCAATGGTCAATTCCTGGAAACGCTGAGCAGCTTTATCTGTCTTAACGAGTTCCTGGAGATGTTTGAGTTCTTCTGCTTCGACAGTTTCCGTCGTATCATAGTTGGCCGGAACAGTCTTGGCCAGGTAGATGCAGCGGCGGATAGCGCCGACAGCGACGATGATGACGAGGACCGCCATGATGATGGAGACTGTGAACATCGTCCATTCGCCTTTCGGCAGGTAGATTTCGAAGATGTTCAGGAAGTCAGCCCAGAAGATCATGACCATCAGGAAAGCCCAAGGCAGGCCGGTAACCCAGAGGTAACGGGCTTTGCCCATGGAGCAGATGACAACGGACGAAATGGAGAGGGCGATGATTGCCAACAGCTGGTTGGAAACACCGAAGATCGGCCAAATCGTGGACAAGTTGCCGTTCAGTACGAGGTAACCCCATGCTGCGCAGATCAAAGCCGAGGCGACGATAGCACCCGGTTTCCACTGGGGATCACCGAATTTCGGCCATACGTGGCCGACGAGTTCCTGGAGCATGTAGCGGCCGACACGAGTACCAGCATCGATGATCGTCATGATGAAGAGGGCTTCGAACATGATGCAGAAGTGATACCAGTAGTTCATGAGGTGGTCGAGGCCAGGCAGGTTGGAGAAGATGTAAGCCATGCCGACAGCCAGGGAAACAGCACCGCCCGGACGATGAGCGACGTTTTCACCGACCATTTCATTGAGGTGCGGCAGGTCGACGACCTGGATACCCAGAGCCTGGAAATGTGCAGCCGAAGAGTTGATAGCGAAGTAATCGTTCGGTACGAGGGCGCAGGCTGCAATCAGGGCCATCATAGCGACGAAGGATTCAGTAACCATAGCACCATAGCCGACAGGCAGGATGGAGCGTTCGTTCATCAGCATCTTCGGTGTCGTGCCGGTAGAAATCATGGAATGGAAACCGGAGACAGCACCGCAGGCGATGGTGACGAAGATGTACGGAAGGACAGCACCGGTGATGACCGGGCCGCCGCCAGCGCAGAACTGCGTCGTTGCCGGCATCTGGATCTGCGGGCCTACGATGAGGATGCCGAGAGCCAGGGCACCGATGGTACCGATCTTCATGTATGTCGAGAGGTAATCACGCGGAGCCAGGAGCAGCCATACCGGAAGGGCCGCAGCGATGAAGCCGTAGATGATCAGGGCAATGCAGATGCCGTTGTGGCTGATCGTGAAGATCGGGCCGAGGACCGGCGAAGCCTGGACGACCGGGCCGACGACGACGGCGAGCAAAGTGAGGATGACGCCGATGATGGTGCCTTCCTTAATTTTGCCCGGGCGCAGGAACTGCATGTAGATACCAATGAAGATAGCGATAGGAATGGTAGAACCAATGGTGAAAGTCCCCCACGGGCTGTTTGCCAGGGCATTGGCGATAACAACGGCCATGCCGGCCATACAGAGGATATTCAGGAACAAGACGGCGAAAGAAGTAGCGACGCCTGTCTTCTGGCCAATCTGTGCTTTTGCGATTTCGGCGATAGATTTGCCGTCGTAACGCATAGAGCAGAAGAGGATGACCATGTCATGGACCGCACCGGCGAGGACACCGCCGATCAGGATCCATAAAGCACCGGGCAGATAACCGAACTGGGCGGCAATGACCGGGCCAACGAGCGGGCCAGCACCAGCGATAGCTGCGAAGTGATGACCGAAGACAACGTACTTGTTCGTCGGTACGTAGTCATGACCGTCTTCGAAGCGGAATGCCGGTGTGACTCTGTACTGGTTCAGGGTTAAGACTTTTGCGGCAATGAAAGCGCCGTAAAAACGGTAAGCCAGTACGAAAACGAGTGCAGAAATAATAACGAGATACAAACCGTTCATACAAAAAAGACCTCCTTTATAAAGTTGTGTGCTTGTGTGCAACCCTTTCCGTATGAAACAAAATGATACCGAAATACACACTTGGAAATGGTATACACTATTATCACGTTCCTCATTATAAGAGCCCTCTTTTTGAATTGCAAGATGTACACCGGGCATGATACCCTAACATACTATGACTAAAATTGTATTCTCAAATTACGTTTTGTTATAGTAAGCACTTTCATACAAGATGTTGTAATAAGCGTTTAATTTACATACTAAATAAGCAAAACAATTACTAAAAGTAATACGAAAAAACAGATTTATATGGATTTTTCATAGGTATTGCGAATAGCGAAAGTTAAACCTTTTATCCTAGTCACGGACAGGGAAGCGTGTTATAATCATGTTAGTTTTTTCACATACTTAGGCTCTTATAATACTATACTAGGAGGTTTTTTTATGTTCCAGTCTGATTACACGTTAGTCCTGCCGGCTTTTACGATCGGCACGCACGCCTACGACGCTATCGGTAAAATTACGAAGCACTTCGGCAAAAAGGTCGTCATCATCGGCGGCAAGACAGCCCTTTCCAAGGCAAAACAGCCGCTCCTCGACGCTATTGCCAAAACGGACCTGCAGGTCCTGGACATCCTCTGGTACGGCGATGATGCGACGTACGAACATGTCGACCGCCTGCTCTGCGAAAAAGCCGTTCAGGATGCGGACCTCATCTTCGGCGTCGGCGGCGGCCGGGCCATCGATACGTGCAAAGTCGTCGCCGACCGTGCCGACAAAGCGCTCTTTGCCTTCCCGACCCTGGCTTCCAACTGTGCGCCGTCGACGGCCCTGGCTGTCATGTACAAAGCGGATAAATCTTTTGCCGGCTATTATTACCTCGATCAGCCGCCGGTCCATACCTTCATCAACATGGCCATCATCGCCGATTCGCCGTTTAAGTTCTTCTGGGCCGGCATTGGCGACGCCATGAGTAAAGAATGTGAATCGGAACTGGCCAGCCGCGCTGCGGAACATTTCCATACGGTTCTCCTCGGCCGGGCCATCGGCAAGGCCTGCACGACACCGCTCCTGCAGTACGGCGAACAGGCCCTGAATGATTTCCAGGCCGGCAAGATTACCTATGCTATGCAGCAGGTCGTTTTGGATATCATCATCAGCACGGGCCTGGTCTCGAACTGCACGACCGGCGGCGAACATTACTACTACAATTCGTCCCTGGCTCACCTGTTCTACAATGCTTCGACAGTCCTGCCGCAGGTCGTCGAAGGCCATCTCCACGGCGAAACTGTTTCCTTCGGCGTCTTAGTCCTCCTGACTTACGACAAGCAGTTCGAACTGCGCGATGAAGTCGCTTCGCTCTACAAGAAATGCCATTATCCGACGACCCTGGACGACCTTGACATCAAAGAAGACGAAGTCGATTCCATCGTCGACGCCGCTCCGGCCCTGACAGAATGGACATGCGTCCCGGAACCGCTCACGAAAGAAGCCTTCAAAAAAGCCATCATGGACACCGATGCCTTCGGACGTTCTTTGTGATATAATGAAGGCGTCGTACCACGACGAACGCCAAACGAACCACGAAAAGGCTGCTTCGTGCGGCAGCCTTTTTTACCTTAGGAGGTACTATGGACCAAGTATTAGAACAAGTCATTCAGGGCATCGCGCCGATGAATCTGGCGAAGACGGCGGAGTGCTACCAGCGGCTGGCCAGTTTGACCATCCGCCAGGACAGTAAACTCTCTTACCTGGCCGGCCGCATTGCCGGCGTGCAGGGGACGCTGCATCCGGAAAAGCTGCAGAAAGCTGTCATCGTCTTTGCTGCTGACCATGCCGTCGACGGCGGGGAAAACAAGACGAAGGGGAAGAACAGCAAGGCCGATGCTTTGGAAATCGCCACGGGCCGCGGCCCCATCAATAAGGTGGCCCACCGCATCGGCGCCGGCGTCATGCTCCTCGATATGGGGCTGGAAGAAGATATCCCTGAATCCCAGGGCGTGCAGAATCTGAAAGTTATGCACGGCAGCCATTTCTGGGTCCGTCAGGACGCAATGAGTGAAGATGAAATGATGGATGCCCTCTTCAGCGGCCTCCAGATCGGCGAAAATCTGGCAGACGAAGGCTATACGGCCATTGGCCTCGGCAATCTCGGTGAACGGGCGCTGCTGACGGCCTTTATCGTGACGGCGTCTTTCTTCCGGGACCAGCTGGAGGAATTGCCGGAACACATGAAATCCGGTCAGAAACTGGAAAAACTGAAAAAAGTCCTCGATGAACGGCACTTCGACCCTGCGCAGCCCTTAGCTCTCCTGCAGCGTGCCGGTGCACCGGATATCGCCGCTATGGTCGGGACCATCCTTGCGGCTGCGCGGCGTGGCATGATTATCGTCTTCGACAATGCCGTCACCGGCTCGGCGGTTCTCCTGGCACGGGCTCTCTGCCCGACGGTCATGGACTATATCTGCGCCTCTGCCCGCTATCTGGAACCGGTCCATAAGATGCAGATGAAGCTCTTGAACCTCAAGCCTTTCGTCGAAATGGACCAGAACCTCGACCAGGGCATGGGTTCTGCCATGGGCCTGACCATGCTCGACGCGTCGGTCCAGATGATGAATGAAAATTTGAAATAAGGAGTGATTTCCATGAAGACCTTATACCTCGACTGCTTTTCCGGCATCAGCGGCAACATGTTCATCGGCATGCTGATCCAGGCCGGCGTGCCTTTTGACAAATTCAGAGAAGCCATGGCTTCCCTCGGCCTGACAGGCTATGAATTGGTCTGCCGCAGTGAAAATAAGCTGGGCATCCAGTCCGTTTACTACAATGTCCTCCTCGCAAGTGAAGAACATCATGACCATGAACACGGCCATGAAGAACATCACGAACACCATCATGACGAAGGCCATCTCGTCGATACGACGGGCCAACATCATCATCACCAGCACCGGGGCCTGCCGGAAATCACGAAAATCATCGAAAGCGCGCCTATCGATGACGACATTAAGGCAAAGAGCCTGGCCGTCTTCCAGGCTCTGGCCGAAGCGGAAGCGAAAGTACACGGCGTGCCTGTCGACCAGATCCACTTCCATGAAGTCGGCGCCATCGACTGCATCCTCGATATTGTCGGCACTATCTGGTGCCTGAAATACCTGGGCATCGAACAGATTGCCTCGTCGCCGCTCCATGCCGGCAGCGGCTTTGTCCGCTGTGCCCACGGCATCATGCCCGTACCGGCACCGGCGACGGCAGAACTCCTGGCCGGCATCCCCTGGTATGCGACGGATGTCAAAGGCGAACTGGTCACACCAACCGGTGCGGCCCTGGTCAAAGTCCTGGCCCACGCCGGCGTCCGCCCGAAAGACTTCGTCTACGACACCGTAGCCTACGGCGCCGGTACGAAGGACCTCTCCATTCCCAACGTAGTCAGAGGCTTCATCGGGGAAGCGGATATTTTAGCACATTAAGGCTTTTGACATTATTCATGTATAAGGATTACATATCGTTTCTATCGTTTCACAAAAAAACTGCCGCAAGGCAGCTTTTTTTCTTGACATTCCCCTTACTATGTGCTATTATAATAAAGTACTGTGACGGGCGTAAGGCCCGCCGGAATACAGCGTTGACATATCAATCCCGATATGATATACTTAAAAAGTCGTCATGCGGAAGTAGCTCAGTGGTAGAGCATCACCTTGCCAAGGTGGGGGTCGCGAGTTCGAGTCTCGTTTTCCGCTCCATTTATTCCTCAATAGCTCAGTTGGTAGAGCAATCGGCTGTTAACCGATTTGTCGTAGGTTCGAGTCCTACTTGAGGAGCCATACAGGGGTGTCGCCAAGCGGTAAGGCAACGGACTCTGACTCCGTCATCCGTAGGTTCGAATCCTACTACCCCTGCCATTATGATCCACTAGCTCAGTTGGCAGAGCACCTGACTTTTAATCAGGGTGTCCCGAGTTCGAATCTCGGGTGGATCACCACATTCCACTTTTATGTGGCCCCTTGGTCAAGCGGTCTAAGACATCGCCCTTTCACGGCGAGAACATGGGTTCAAATCCCGTAGGGGTCACCAAAAACATGGGCGATTAGCTCAGCTGGGAGAGCGCCTGCCTTACAAGCAGGATGTCAGCAGTTCGATCCTGTTATCGCCCACCAAACCTAATTCAGGCAACCATCACATTGTGATGGTTGCCTTTTTTTGTTGCCCCTGAGGCAGAGCCCGCAGTCCGCTGTTGGCGCTTATCTTTATCGACGAACGACCTACGATGAACGAACCCTGTACCGATGTTCATCATTTGTACCACGGTCCGCTGTCGTGTCTCGTGCACAGATTTTCCCTTCCATTATTGTATTTCCCTTAATTTTTCATTATCATGGGACTATAGACTTTATTGACTAAAAACTAGAAACTAAAAACTACAAACTAAAAATGCGTTAGGACAGGAGGCCACAAACTATGGCAGATACGGTAAAAGATTGGGAAAAAATGAGACAGGAACTGCATCTTTCCGGGGCGGACCTGCGGGCTTTGGCAGGGCATTTCCGGGCAGAGGCAGAAGCTGCGTTAGCCGGGGAAAAGAGCTCGCTTTCGGCGCTGCACACCTATTTAGGCCTGCCGACGGGCCATGAAACGGGGACCTTCCTGGCCCTCGATTTCGGCGGCACCAACGTGCGGGCTTCGCGCATCCGCCTTTTGGGCGAACAGGGGATAACCGTGGAAAGCAAGGTCGCCAAACCGTTGAAGTGCGCTGACTATGACTACACGTCATCAGAACGGACGGCAGAGGAACTCTTCGACTTCATCGCCGGCCTCGTCGGTGAAGCCGCCGGCGGCAATCAGCCGTACAAACTGGGCTTTACCTTTTCCTTTGCTGTCAATCAGACGTCGGCCAAAGACGCCAGCCTCATCGCCTGGTCCAAGGAAATTGCCGTCCCCGGTGTGGCAGGCAGGCCTGTTAACCAGCTCCTCAAGGATGCCCTCGTCCGGGCCGGCCTTGATGCCATTGAACCGGTAGCTCTCCTCAACGATACGACAGCGACCCTTCTTTCTTCCGTCTACCAGCACAATCCGGCCCAAATCGGCATCGTCTGCGGTACGGGCTTCAACATGTGCTACTACGAACCGGCCCTTTCGATGATCGTCAACCTGGAAGCGGCCGGCTTCGACGGCGGCCCGGCCACCGTTTGGGACCAGCGCGTCGATGCGGCGTCCCAGCAGCCCGGTGATCATCCCTTTGAAAAGATGATCGGCGGCCGCTACTTGAGCGAAGTCTACGGCCAGGTCCTCTGTGACTTCCTCGGCCGCGCTGACGTGCCGTACTTTACGACGCGAGAGATGAACGAACTCATTTCCGGTGTGAAGAGCGCCGAAGATATCCTCGGCTTTGCCGTCACCGCAGCAGAAGCAGAAGGCATGAAAGCCTTGGGGAAAGCCGTCTTCGCCCGTGCAGCCCAGCTCATCGGCGCCGCCAGCTTCGGCATCCTCAGCCATCTGGCCGGCGAAGAGGCGATTAAAGAACAGGCCATCGCCATCGAAGGCAGCCTGGTCGAAAAAATCAAAGGTGTGCCGGCGCTCATCGAAGACGCCATCTGCGTCTTCTGCATGGCACCGACCGAAAACACCCGCATCCGCGTCGCCCCCAACAACAACGGCGCCTCCCTGGGTGCCGCCATCGCAGCAGCCTTGTGCGGCTGATTTTCAGGCAACTGAATCTCCATAAGGACCGGCTGCGTCAGCACGCCGTTCATCGTTCGTCGTTCGTCGAAACGGTCGCAGTTCGCTGTTCGCAGTCCGCAGTCCGGTGTAGGGGCGCCCACGCGGGGCGCCCCTACACCGTTAAATGTCAAACGAACATCATACATCAAACCCCACATCTCTCTTGACGTGTCAGTATGGATTTTTTATAATTTTTGTAATGATACGAAAAAGGGGGACGTCCTATGGCACTGGAAGAGCTTATCGACCGGCATCGGCGGGAACTGAACAATACGGATATGGGGATTTGGAAATACATCGTCCAGCATCGGGCGGCGGTCTGTCACAGTTCGATCCATGAACTGGCCCGGGACTGCCATGTCTCGACGACGACGATTGTCCGCTTTGCCCAGAAACTGGGCCTCGAAGGTTTCGGGGAATTCAAGCTTCTCCTCAAGCGGGAGGCACCGCAGGTTTCGGCGTATGACGTCAACATCCTGGAAGAGCTGAATCATTTCTACGCCCAGACTGTGGACAAGGTCTGCCGCCTCAATTTCGACCGGGCCAGTTCCCTAGTACATGAAGCGAACCGGATTTTTACCTATGCCTCGGGCTATGTCCAGAACAACGTCATCCAGGAACTGAAACGCCTCTTTTTCTATGACAACGTCATGCTCTACGACGTGCCGGCGCGGGAAGAATTCCGCAACCTCGTCCATTCCCTGACCAAAGACGACCTCTTCATCATCGTTTCTTTTTCCGGTGAATCGCCGGTCGTCACGGAACTGGGCCGTCTCCTGAAGACGCGGGACATCCCTTTCATTTCCATCACCCGCCTGCACGACAACACCCTGGCTTCGCTCTCGACGGTCAATTTCTACGTCTCACCGGGGCGTTTCCAGATTTATGATAAAGAAGAGGAACACATTCCTTTCCAGTCCATGATGCCTTACTTCGTCCTCATCGAAGTCTGGTATGTCAATTACTGCATGTACCTGCACCGCCTCCGGGAAGCGCGCCGCCAGGACGTATGATATGTACCAAAGTACGGAAAATGTACCAGATTACAGGCCCGGGGCAGTGTGCCAGAAAGCCGCGAATCTATTGTATTCGCGGCTCTTTTTTTATATCCTGTTAGTAACGATTTCATGTACTTTATTTCATAGACGGGAGGAAATTTTCTATGTCATTCAACAAGGACCGCGTGATGCAGGAACTGCAGCGTTTTGGCGGCGCTATGTACACACCGGTCATTCTCTTCGCCTTCTTCGGGCTGACTGTCGCCTTATCCATCATTTTCAGCAACACCGGCCTCTTCGGCAGCCTCGCTGAAAAGGGGACGCTCTGGTATGATTTCTGGTACGTCGTCCAGCAGGGTGCCTGGACGGTCTTCAATCAGATGCCGATTCTCTTCGCTATTGCGGTGCCTATTGGCTTTGCCAAGAAAGAACAGGCCCGTTGCGCCATGGAAGGCTTCGTCATCTACATGGTCTTCAACTACTTCATCGCCGGCATCCTCAGCCTGCACGGCAGCTATTTCGGCGTCGACTACAGCCAGAACGCTGGTGCTGGTACGGGCCTGGCCATGATCGCCAATATCAAGACGTTGGACATGGGCATGCTCGGTGCCATCTTCATTGCCTGCATTTCCGCGTATCTGCACAACCGCTTCTATGATACGGAAATTCCGGACTGGCTCGGCATCTTCAAGGGCCCGGCCTTCGTCGTCGCCGTCGGCTTCCTGGTCATGCTGCCCATGGCGCTCCTCTTCTGCTACATCTGGCCGCCTATCCAGCACGGCATTGAACAGTTCCAGTTCTTCCTCAAGACGAGCGGCATCTTCGGCGTCTGGGCTTACACCTTCTCGGAACGCATCCTCTTGCCGGCAGGTCTGCACCACTTCATCTACCTGCCTTTCATTTACGGCCCGGCTGTCTGCGACGGCGGCATCCAGGCCTACTGGCTGCAGCACCTCAATGACTTCGCTACGAGTGCTCATTCGCTGCGGGAAATGTTCCCCCAGGGCGGCTTTGCCCTGCACGGCAGCGCCAAGGTCTTCGGCCTGCCCGGCGCAGCCTTAGCCATGTACTACTGCGCCAAACCGGCGAAACGCAAGAAAGTCGCTACTCTGCTCATCCCGGCGACGATTACGGCCGTCCTCTGCGGCATTACGGAACCGATTGAATTTACTTTCCTTTTCGTGGCACCGCTCCTTTACGTCGCCCATGCCGTCTTAGCGGCAACTCTTTCGGCGACGCTCTATTTCATCGGTCTTTCGGGGAACTTCGGCGGCGGCCTCATCGACTGCTTCGTCCAGAACTGGATTCCCCTCTTCCGCTACCATGCTGGGACGTATATCATGCAGATCGGCATCGGCCTCTGCTTCACAGCCATTTATTTCTTCGTCTTCCGCTTCCTCATCCTGCACTTCGACCTGCCTACGCCGGGCCGCACGGATGACGGCGGCGAAGACAAGCTCTTCACGAAAGCCGAATACAAGGCCAAGAAAGAAATGGAAAAGAAAGGCATCGTCGGCGGCGCCGATGTCCTCAAGGCCCAGGTCTTCCTCGACTGCCTCGGCGGTCCTGAAAACATCAAGGAAGTCACGAACTGCGCCACCCGCCTGCGCGTCACCGTCAAGGACCCGGATAAAGTCGCAGCTCCCGGCAAGTTCACCAATGCCGGTGCCTTCGGCCTGGTCAAGAACGGCCATGCCATCCAGGTCATCGTCGGCCTTTCCGTACCGAATGTGCGCGGCTACTTCGATGCCCTCCTGAAAGGGGAAATCCCGGCCGTCGAAAGCACAGTGCCTGAAGAAACTGCGGCAGAAGAAAAAGCAGCTCCGGCAGCACCTGTCGCTCCCGTCGCCGTCGACGAAGACGACCGTTCCATGAAGCTCAAAGCCTACGTTTCGGGCGACCTCGTCGATATTTCCGAAGTCCCGGACGACGCCTTCTCCCAAAAGATGATGGGTGACGGCGTGGCAATCAAGCCGACGAGCGATACTGTCGTCGCCCCGGCTGACGGCACGGTCTCGATGATCATGGAAGATTCTCTCCACGCTGTCGGTCTGGAACTGACGAACGGTGCCGAAGTCCTCATCCATATCGGCCTCGATACGGTCAACATGAAAGGCCAGGGCTTCACGCTCCTGACCAAACAGGACGCCCAGGTCAAGACCGGCGAACCGCTCATCCGCTTCGACAGTCAGGCCATTGCCGACGCCGGCTACGACGATATCGTCATCATGGCCGTCACGAATTCCACAGAATATCCGCAGATGAAGAAAGAAGCGGACCAAAAAGTCATTGCCGGTGAAACACCGATTGTCATTTTCTAGGAGGCACTTATGGAACCATTGAAATGGTGGCAGAAAACCGCCGTCTATCAGATTTATCCCCGCAGCTTCCAGGACACGACGGGCAGCGGTGAAGGGGATATCCAGGGGATTACACAGCATCTCGACTATTTAGCGAAACTCGGTGTCGGCGCTGTCTGGCTGACACCCATCTATCCGTCGCCTATGGTCGACAACGGCTATGACATCAGCGACTATACGTCCATCGACCCGCGCTACGGCACGATGGCCGATATGGAAGCACTTATTGCCGAAGGGAAGAAGCGGCATATCCGCATCGTCATGGACCTCGTTTACAACCATACGTCGGACCAGCACGCCTGGTTCCGCGAATCAAAGGCCAGCCGGACCAACGCCAAGGCGGACTGGTACATCTGGCGCGATGCCAAAGAAGACGGCTCGGCGCCGACGAACTGGCGCTCCATCTTCGGCGGCCCGGCCTGGACGTGGTGCGAAGAACGGCAGCAGTACTACCTGCATACCTTTGCCAAAGAACAGCCGGATCTCAATTGGGAAAATCCGGACGTGCGCCGGGCTCTCTATGATGCGGCCAACTTCTGGATCAACAAAGGCGTCGGCGGCTTCCGCATCGATGCCATCGTCTATATCAAGAAGCCTGCCGTCTTTGCCGACGGCCCGGCGGACGGCGCCGACGGACTCGTCTCCATCCATGAAATGACGGCCAATACGCCGGGCATCCTCGACTACCTGCACGAACTCCGCCGCCAGGTCTTCGACGGTCACGACATTTTCACGGTTGCCGAAGCGAATGGCGTCACACCGGCGGACCTGCCGCACTGGGTCGGCCAGGACGGCGCCTTCAGCATGCTCTTTGAGTTCAGTCATGTCAATCTGGAATTCCCAGAAGGGGAAATCTGGTGCCGCACCTATGACTGGCCCCTGACGAAGCTCAAAAGAGCCCTGACAGACAGCCAGAAAGCGACGGCCGAAAACGGTTGGTATCCCATTTTCTTTGAAAATCACGACCAGATCCGCAGCGTCAGCCGCTATTTCCCGGCCGGCACGGACCGGAAAAAAGCTGCCAAGGCCATGGCGACGGTCCTCTTTACCCTGCGCGGCACGCCCTTCGTTTACGAAGGCGAAGAACTGGGCCTGGCCAATACAGCCTTCCCGAGCCTGGATGACTACAATGACATCTCGACGCACGGCCAGTATCAGATTGCCCTCGACGAAGGTTATCTGCCGGCCGAAGCCCTGCGCATCGTCCAAGCCCACAGCCGCGACAATGCCCGCACGCCCATGCAGTGGAGCACGGCGCCCCAGGCGGGCTTTACGGACGGTACGCCGTGGCTGCCCGTGCACGGGGACTATGCCGATTGGTGCGTGGAAACGGAAGAAAAGGATCCTGATTCGGTCCTCCGTTATTACCGCCAGCTTGAAAAGCTGCGCTTCCAGAGCGACGCATCGCCGATTCTGCTGGCCGGGCGCTATGATGAGCTCCTGGCAGAGGATGAAGAGATTTATGCCTTTAAACGCACTTTAGACGGCCAGGCGACGATCACCCTGGTCAACTTTACCAATAAAAACGTCGATTACGCGGCCTACCTGACTCAGGGCGCTGCCGTCCTCCTGGGGAACTATGACGATCCTCAGCCCGGCCGCCTGCGCCCGGCAGAAGCCGTCGTCTATCGCATAGGAGGGGAATCATGCTAAAATTTGCTGCCAGTGATTATGACGGGACCTTGTTCCGCGACGATCTCATCACCGCTGCCGATGCCGCTGCCATCCGTAAATGGCGGGCTGCGGGCCATAAATTCGGCGTCGTTTCCGGCCGCGACCACGGCATGCTCATGCCCCAGCTCAAGCACTACGGCGTCGAATACGATTACCTGGCCTGCAACAACGGCGGCCTGATCAGCGATGTCGACGACCAGGTCCTCTGGGAAGCCCGCATCGAGCCGGCTGTTCTTAAGGCCGTGAGTCAGCTGAAACTTGTCCGCAAGTCCTTCCATTTCTCCTTTTCTTCGAAAGACCGGACCTATCTCTGCCACGACCTGCCCGGAACCTGGGTCTGGCGGGAAGCGAAAGAATGGGACTATCCCATCGTGCCCATTACGGAAGACGATATCGAACACCTGCCCCAGACGATCCACCAGTATTCCCTGGGTTTCACAAATCCTGAAGATGCCCTGGCGGCGAGCGACGAAGTCAACGCTCATTTCGGCGATACGGTCCACGCCTATCCCAACCGCTGTGCCGTCGACATCATCCCGGCGGACATCAGCAAAGAACAGGCCATTGCCCATACCCTTGCCCTTTTCGGCTGGGACGGGGCAGAAATCTTTGCCATCGGCGACGAAATCAACGACCTGCCCATGATCCGCGGCTACCGCGGTTATACCGTTGCGACAGCCCGGCCGGCCATCCAGGAAGAGGCACGCCAAGTCTACGACAGCGTAGGGGCCATGCTGGAAGATAATTTATGAGAAAAGAGGTCCTTACGATGCACTTGAATAACACAGCCCTGGCAGCCCTGACTGCCATGACCCTCAGCCTGTCCGGAACGGCCCTGGCGGCGACGGCCGACAGCTTCTCTGATGTACCGAAAAATCATTGGTCCTACGAAGCGCTCGATTACTTAGCCAAAGAAGGCGTCATCGAAGGCATGGGCAACAGCACCTTCGAAGGCGGCCGCACGATGACGCGCTACGAAGTGGCCAGCATCGTCGCCAAAGCCATGCAGAAAGGCGGCGGCAACTTCGGCGACAAGACAGTCCTGGAAAAACTGCACGCTGAATACGCCGATGAAATCAATGTCCTTCAGCAGCAAGTCGCCAAGAATACGAAGCAGATCGAAAAGAACACGCAGGACATCAAGGAAAATAAAGAAAAAATCGACCGCGTCAAGCTTTACGGCTTCATGCGCGCCCAGTACGACTACGACAAGAACACGAGCGCCGACTCCTTGGACAAGCAGACGAACCGCTTCTACATGGACCTGCGCGGCGACTTCAAAGTCAATGATTACTGGACGGTCAAGTTCCAGAGCGAAACGAACCGCCACTACAACGACGGCCATCACCGGACGGGGGAAGTCGGCATCAACAACCTGGGCGGCGAAAACTACACGGGTCAGAAGACCTGGTCCGGCCACGACGGCAACATGCAGCGCATCTGGGTCGAAGGTCAGAAAGACGGCCGCTGGGTGAGCATCGGCCGGGCCTGGCGCGGCTTAGGGTTCCAGAATGTCCTTCTCGGCAATGAAACGGACGGCATTCAGTTCGGCGTACCCATCCCGGGCACGCAGCTCACGGGCAGCGGCTTCTGGCTGGCCTCGACAGGCGACGGCAACAAAGAAAGCCTCTACGGCGCTGCCGTCTGGGGCGCTGTGGCCAAGAACCTGGACATCAACTTCGCCTACGCCAAGAGCAGCTTGGGCAAGAACGACACGTACAGCTCGGGCAACGTCGCATACTGGCGCGCGAATCCGGACAATGGCTATAAAGTCGAACCTGTCTACAAAGCCAACGACGTGACCAACAAGCGCAGCTACGGCTACGTCCTCAGTATGGGTACGAACCTCAGCAAAGACCTGCGTTTCCTCGCGGACTACGCCAAGACCGACGCCGACTTCCAGAACAACAGCATCGCCCTGCGCCTGAACTATAAAGACGCAGACTACAACAAACCGGGCAGCTACGGCCTCTATCTCCGTTACATCAAATACGGCGAAAATGGCTGGCTCGCCGGCGACGATGAATGGAACTCCATCTGGAACGGCACCAAAGGCTGGATTGCCGGCGCCCGCTGGGTCCCCTGGAAAAACGTCGTCTTAGAAACGATGTATTCCAAACAAAAACGCCATTGGAACACAGCCGACCAATACGACCGCGACCTCTGGCGCACAGAACTCGATTTCCATTTCTAAAAAAGCTTCCTTGATAGGCCCTTTTTGGCCCAGCAGATACTGCCCGCAGGGAAAGTATCTGCTGGCTGCCAAAACGGAGAGCGTAGATGGAG
>URLP01000001.1 GCA_900548635.1 uncultured Megasphaera sp. | reverse complement strand
GGCCCGGCCGATGCCGAAGATAACGACCTGGGCCCGGGCCGTCATGGCTACGTTTTCCTGGGTCTGACGGTCGGCTTTGAGCATCATCTGCAGGGCTGAATCGCTCAGGCCTTCCGGGATGTGGATCATGCGGTACGAACTGTGGGTCTTGGCGGCAACGTTGGCCGCAATGTAGTTGGCCTGGACTTCGACGTGGTTGCCCATGCTGCCGCGGGCCGGCAGGATGGTGACGTTGGCCAGGCATTCCGGCAGCATGCGCGCCACTTCGGCCATGGTCGAGCCGCCGCTGATGGCGACGGTATCGACGCTGCCGAAAAGGTCATTCAGGAGCAGGGCGCCGCGGCGTCCCAGTTCTTCTTTTGCCGTCTTATCGCTGTCACTGTCACCGGGAACGATATAGACATTCTTCAGGCCCAGTTTCTGCCGGATCTGGCGCTGCATGTCGTCGAGGTTGTTGAGGCGCAGGAAACATTCCAGAAGGTCCGGCATGAGGCGCTTGCCTTCCGGCTCCATGGCGATGCCCAGGGTCGTGAAGCGCACGATGCCGCTGCGCCGCAGGACGTCGACATGGGAGCGGACGACGCGTTCCGAAAGGCCCGAAAGGCCCGCCAGTGTACGGCGTCCGACAGGCTCTGCGTCGGCAATATGCCGCAGCAGTAAATATCGTTCTTTGATTGTTCCCATGACATCGGGAGCTATTTTTTGAAAGATACTCAGTGTATCTTGTTCCATCTTACTCTCTCCCTTCATGATGCGATAGAACAATGTTTAATCACTGGTCGAGCAGGCATTTGCCCGTCATTTCAGCGGGGATATCCATACCGGCCAGGGTCAGCATGGTCGGTGCCACGTCGGCCAGGATACCGTCGTGGAGATGGCCGTCCTTGTGGGCTTCACTGACCAAAATGCACGGTACGTGGTTCGTCGTATGTGCCGTATAGGGGCATCCCGTTTCGGGGTCCGCCATCTTTTCGGCATTGCCGTGGTCGGCGATGATCAGGAGCTGGCCGTTCATCGGCAGCAGGGCATCGATAATCTTGCCGACGCAGGTATCGACGGTTTCGACGGCCTTGATGGCTGCCGAAAGGACGCCTGTATGGCCGACCATGTCGGGGTTGGCGAAGTTGAGCATGATCATGTCGTATTTGTCGGCTTTGATCTGTTCGATGACTTTTTCCGTGACGATAGGCGCATTCATTTCCGGCTGCAGATCATAGGTCGCGACCTTCGGCGACGGTACGAGGATGCGGTCTTCGCCGGGGTTCGGTTCTTCTTCGCCGCCGTTGAAGAAATACGTGACGTGCGCGTATTTTTCCGTTTCAGCGATGCGCAGCTGCGTCTTGCCGGCCTTGGCCAGGACTTCGCCGAGCGTATCCGGGATGCGTTCCTTATCGTAGACGACGTGGACCGGCAGGTCATCTTCATAGCGGGTCATGGTGGCGAAGTACGTATCGAGCTTCTTCGGCCGTTTAAAGCCATCGAAATCGGGAACGACGAAAGCCGTCGTCAGCTGACGGGCACGGTCCGGGCGGAAGTTGAAGAAGACGATGCTGTCGCCGTCCTGAACGGGGTGTTTATGGATGACAGTCGGAATGACGAATTCGTCGGAAATGTCTGCGGCATAGGAATGTTCCAGGCATGTCTGGGCATCCGCTTCCTGCGGGCCTTCGCCGAGAGCGACGGCATCGTAGGCTTTTTCGACGCGTTCCCAGCGCTTGTCGCGGTCCATGGCATAATAGCGGCCGCTGATCGTAGCGATTTCGCCGACGCCGAGTGCTGCGCATTTGTCTTCCAGTTCCTTCAGGTATTCGCCGGCACTGCGGGGCAGTACGTCGCGGCCGTCGAGGAAGGCGTGGATGTAGACTTTCTTCAAGTCATAGCGCTTGGCCATTTCCAAAAGACCGTAAAGATGCTGTTCACTGCTGTGGACGCCGCCCGGCGAGACGAGGCCTAAGAGATGGAGGGCCGAGTCGTTCTTCTTGGCGTTTTCCATAGCTTCGACGAGGACCGGTTTCTTGAAGAAAGCACCATCTTTGATGTCCTTCGTGATCTTCGTCAGTGCCTGATAGACAATGCGGCCTGCGCCGATATTGAGATGCCCTACTTCCGAGTTGCCGATCTGGCCGTCCGGCAGACCAACATCTTCACCGGAAGCGCCGAGATAGGAATGGGGATATTCTTTCCAAAGTTTCGGCAGGACCTTGAGATCTGCCTGGGCTACGGCGTTATCTTTGGCGATAGGGCTGCAGCCAAAACCATCCATGATGACCAGCATTACAGGTTTCTTTTTCGTCATTACAGTTTTTGACTCCTTTTAACTTGAGAAAAAATAAAAGGGACTGCCGCGCGAGCGACAGCCCCTTTAGGGTTCAATTCTGATTTGTAACGGGAGGCTGTTTACCCGTTGGGAAATGCGTCGCTACAAATTAGTGTTTGCTGTTGTAGTCGTTCATGACAGCAATGAGGTTGAGGACTTTGTTGGAGTAGCCGATTTCATTGTCGTACCAGGAAACAACTTTAACGAACGTATCCGTAAGAGCGATGCCGGCTTTAGCGTCGAAGATGGACGTGAGCGGGCAGCCGAGGAAGTCGGAGGAAACGACAGCTTCGTCGGTGTAGCCGAGGATGCCTTTGAGTTCGCCTTCGGAAGCTTTCTTCATCGCTGCGCAGATTTCATCATACGTAGCCGGTTTAGCGAGGTTGACCGTGAGGTCGACGACGGAAACGTCGAGGGTCGGTACGCGCATGGACATGCCGGTCAGTTTGCCGTTCAGTTCCGGAATGACTTTGCCGACAGCTTTCGCAGCACCCGTCGTGGACGGAATGATGTTGCCAGCAGCTGCACGGCCGCCGCGCCAGTCTTTCATGGACGGGCCATCAACGGTCTTCTGCGTAGCCGTCGTGGAGTGAACGGTCGTCATGAGGCCTTCTTTGATGCCGAATGCATCGTTGAGGACTTTGGCGATCGGAGCGAGGCAGTTCGTCGTGCAGGAAGCGTTGGAAACGATCTTCTGGCCTTTGTATGTATCGGTGTTGACGCCGCATACGAACATGTCAGCCTGACGGCCGTCAGCACCCTGTTTGGAAGGAGCGGAGAGGACAACGTATTTAGCGCCGGCAGCGAGGTGTTTTTCAGCGAGGTCCATGGTCAGGAAACGGCCAGTGGATTCAACGACATATTCAGCACCGACTTCGTCCCATTTGAGGTTGGCCGGGTCTTTTTCAGCCGTTACGCGGATTTTTTTGCCGTTAACGATGAGCTGGCTGTTTTCGACGTCAGCTTCGACCGTGCCGTCGAACTGGCCGTGCATGGTATCATATTTGAGCATGTATGCCATGTAGTCAACCGGGCAAAGGTCGTTAATGCCGACGATTTCGATGTCGTCGCGAGTCTGAGCTGCGCGGAAAACAAAACGACCAATACGACCGAAACCATTAATACCAACTTTAATCATGTCGATACACTCCTTTTAAAAACGAAATAAATTTTTCATATTATTCTAAGAACTTGAGGGCCTTACTACTTACACTGTAAGTATGCCACATCGGGTACGTTTTTGCAATACCATGGACGTTTTATGTCCCGATTTATTGCATTCGCAAGGAAGCAGCGGCGATGCCGACATATTCCTTGATGGCTAAACAGGAGTTGAAGAGGTAAAACGACTGGGGCACGACGGAATAACCGGACCAGTTGGTGACGGCGCTCGTGTGGTAATCACAGGGATACGGCGTCACATCCAGGCCTTCGCGCTGGAAGAAGCGGACCGAGCGCGGCATGTGGAAGGCGCTGGTCACCAAAATGGGATGGCTCCAGCCTTGTTCGGCGCAGATGTTCTTGGAAAAAGCGGCATTTTCCGCCGTATTGCGGCTCTTGTCGTCCATGAAGATTTTGTCTTCCGGCACGCCTAAGGAAAGGAGCATGCGCTTTTCGATAGCCGATTCGTTGGCATCGCCTTTAAGGATCGTACCGCCCGAAAGGAGAATGGGCAAATCCTTGGCCTTCTGCAGGCGCAGGGCCATGAGGAAGCGGTTCGCCGCGGCACTGCCGACCTGGCCGGTGCCGTCGAAATCGGGCACGCCGGCCCGGGAGCCGCCGCCGAGGAGGACGATGACATCGCCCTGGGCATCCGCGCCCCGGGGCTGGTCATAAGCCGTTTCCAGGGGATGGATAAGGGCATTCGACACAGGTTCGATAGAGAGGAGATAAAAGACAGCCGTAATCACAGCCAGCACCCAGCGGCCCTGACTCTTCCTGCGGAACATGTAAAAGATCAGGATGAGCAGTGCCAGGACAATGCCGCCCATCGGCAGGATCCAGGCATAAAGCCATTTAATGATATATAAGAGCAAAACAAAAAACCTTCTTTCCTAGGATAGTGATTCTACATTTTATTATATCATAAGCACCATAAAGAGCGTGTAAAAGATGGGAATAAAATGCATCAAAAAAAGGGGCTGTCGCGAAGCGACGAGCCCCTTTCGTGGTTCGTTTGGCGTGGTTCGTTTGCCGAAAACACCCACAGCTGCAAACATCAAACTGCTACAAACTGCAAACTACAAACTGCAAATTTTAATTACTCCAGTCCCTGCGAGGTCAAATACTTAACCATTTCTACGACACGGCGGGCGTAGCCCCATTCGTTGTCGTACCAGGCGAAGATCTTGACCATGCCGCCTTCCATGACCATGTTCAGGGGGATATCGACGGTCGTCGTATATTCGTTGCCGCGGTAGTCGACGGAGACGAGTTCGTCTTCATTGGTGTCGATGATGCCTCTGTATTTCCAGGCAGCGGCTTTCTTCAGCGTGCTGTTCAGGTCTTCCAGGGTTACGTTCTTATCATCTAGTTCCAGGACGATGTCGACGATGGAGACGTCCGGCGTCGGCACGCGGACGGCGCGGCAGCTCAATTTCCCTTTGAACTGGGGCAGTACTTTCGTAATCGCTTCGGCAGCGCCTGTCGTCGTCGGGATGATGGACGCGCCGGCCGCACGGGCGCGGCGGAAATCCTTATGCGAGACGTCGAGGATCTTCTGGTCCGTCGTGTACGAATGGATGGCCGTCGTCATGCCGCGCTTGACGCCGTACGTATCGTCCATCAGCTTGAGGATGGCTGCCAGGCCGCAGGTCGTCATGGACGCGCAGGAAATAACGCGGTGCTTCTTCGGATTATATTTATCTTCATTGACGCCGAGGACGATGGTGATATCGTCGATGGTCGACGGTGCCGTAATGATGACTTTCTTGACGCTGCCGCCCAGAGGCAGTCGGTCTTGGGAGCTCGGTGTGCGGCGGCCGGCGTATTTCCCCGACGATTCGATGATAATCTGGGCGCCCAAGGCATTCCAGTCGACGTTCTTCACGTCCTGCTGCTGGAACAGGGGATAAGCCTTGCCATCGACGATGATGTTGCTGGCATCATAGGTGACCTTCTTCTTCATGGGCCCGTAAATACTGTCATATTTCAGCAGATGCGCCATCTGTTTCGGCGAGCCCACATCGTTGATGCCGACGATTTCAATTTCATCTTTATAGCGCTGGGCAATCTTGAAGAAGCTTCTGCCGATGCGCCCGAATCCGTTAATACCAACTTTTACCATGCTATACACCCTTTCCTCTCTTCTGGTATGTAAAACATAGAAGAATATACATCGTCATAATGTTCACCTTCTATCCTTATACCTGCTATGAACATTGTGACATGAATTTCTATTTTATTCTATGTATTTAGTAATCATTCTTTATCTCCTAGATGCCTTTCGATGCCATATATGCTGCCAGGTCGTTGACACGGAGCGAATAACCCCATTCGTTGTCGTACCAGGCCACGACTTTAATCATATCGCCGTCGACGATCTGTGTATCCAGCGCATCGACGATGGAGCTGTGGGGATCGCTGATATAGTCTGAAGAAACGGTCGGCGATTCCGAATAGGCCATAATGCCTTTGAGCGGTCCTTCAGCCCACTTCTTGAGCGCACTGTTGACTTCTTCGACAGTGACTTTCTTTTCCAGGACGGCGACGAGGTCCGTCATGGAGACGTTCGGCGTCGGCACGCGCAGGGCCATGCCCATGAATTTGCCCTGCAGTTCCGGCAGGACGAGGGCTACGGCTTTTGCCGCCCCTGTCGAGGTCGGGATGATGGACTGGGTGGCGCAGCGAGCCCGGCGCAGGTCTTTATGGACGCCGTCGACGAGGCGCTGGTCGTTCGTATAGGCATGGACCGTCGTCATCATGCCGCGGACGATGCCGAATTCCCGGGAGAGGACCTTGGCGACCGGCGCCAGGCAGTTCGTCGTGCACGAGCCGTTGGAAATGATGCGGTGCTTTTCCGGATCGTACGTTTCTTCATTGACGCCCATGACAATCGTCTTATCCGGATCCTTGCCCGGTGCCGTGATAATGACCCGCTTTGCGCCGCCGGCCAGGTGCTTCGACGCCGATTTGCGGTCTTTGAACTTACCCGTCGATTCGACGACGATGTCGACGCCCAGTTTCTTCCAGGGAATATCGGCCGGATCCGTGTCGTTCGTGACGGGGATGCGGCGGCCGTCGATGATCAGCTGGCTCTTTGCTTCATCATAGGATACATCGTGATCCCAGCGGCCGTGGACGGTGTCGAATTTCAAGAGATCCGCCATGATGGGACCTACGGAACGATTATTGATAGCTGCGATTTCAATTTCCGGCTGCAGCAGGGACGTACGGAGCGTGCAGCGGCCAATCCTGCCAAAACCGCTGATACCTACTTTTACTGTCATGTTTTTTCCTCCTTGCAGATAATCGGGGAAGCTGTGCCTGACCCACAGGCAGTCCAAAAAGGCTACCTTACTTCAACTTTGTACATTCATAGTGTATACTATTTTGACCGTTTTGTAAAATTATATTCCCAATATGCCGCGCTAAATTTTAATTAGTGTAGCATATAAGACGTCATATAGCCTGTTTTTCCATCATTTGTAATATTCTATTTACATACCTTATAGCTATTGGCAAAGGGTAAAATCTGTGTTATACTTAATAGTACTGAAAGCGTATGCGTATCCACGCTTCCAGTGTCCCCATGCATGGGGATGTAAAGGTTTCGACGTGGATGGTTGTATCATGAATAGCGAGCCGGGGTTTCATCTGCCCGTAAATCGGTGAACCTTTCAAATTAAACGCAAAAGAAAACAATTTTGCTTTAGCTGCCTAAGTGCGGCTAACGTCTCCTGCTGCTAATCCTGCGGGCAGCTCGCAGACGTCACTTAGCGGGATACCGCATGGCTTTGCCTGGCAGCCGTGTTGGGAAACTCACAGGCTGGAATCGTCTAGTTTGTCCTTGTACGAAAACGGTTTAAGATCCTAACAAGGTCTGCGCTCGGAGAAGTTCATGGGGCAGCATTTGCGGACAGGAGTTCGACTCTCCTCATCTCCACCAAATAAAAAAGGCCTGTCGCTTTTAGCGGCAGGCCTTTTCGTTGACGGCAAACCTAAGAAAAAAAGAAACAGGAATAACAGCAGAAACCTTCAAGGGATAATTCTTTTTACGACAAAAAGCTTGACAAATCGATTCCCATGGTCTATGATTGGGACCGTAAGTTAAACATCGAGTATATACATTGACATTCAATGACGAGAAAGAGTACATTTTTACGGAAGTGCACAGCGAGCCGGGTATGGTGAAAGCCGGCGATGGAAGGAAAATGGAAAATCATCTCCGAGAATTGCAGTCGAACCAAGTAAACTGCACCGTCTGATCCACGTTACAGGAAACGCGTATGATAGTACGTTGAAAAGTGCCTTGCTTTTTTGGCGAGGAATATTGGGTGGTACCGCGGATATGACTTCCGTCCCTTGTGGACGGGAGTCTTTTTTATTTCATGTTTATCTTATGACTATATTACTCATTTAGGAGGAATTCATCATGGAAAACATCAATTTCGACAGTCTTAAACGACGGAGAGATCTTCGCATCATTTTACCGGTCTTTCTCGTCTCGATTATAGCCTGCATCGACCGCGTCAATATTTCCTATGCCAAACTGACCATGACCCAGACCCTGCCCTGGCTCTCGCCGGAAGTCTACGGCTTCGGCGCCGGCATCTTCTTCGCTGGCTACTTGCTCCTGGAAATCCCGGGTTCCCTCTTTGCCGCTAAGTTCTCGGCATCGAAATGGATTTCCCGCATCATGTTCACCTGGGGCGCTGTCAGCCTCTGCATGGCCTTCGTCACGACGGAATGGCAGTTCTACCTCTGCCGCTTCCTCTTGGGCGCTTCAGAAGCCAGTCTCTATCCGGTCATCTATTCTCTCTTGTTCCCACGCTGGTTCACGGCAGCTGAACGGGCCCGCGCTACGTCGCTCATGCTGACGTCCCTCCTGCTCTCGACGATCATCGGCGCACCGATTGCCGGCGTCCTTTTGGAACACTCTTTCTTCGGTCTCCTCGGCTGGCAGGAACTCTTCATCCTCGAATCCATCCCGGCTCTCTGCTTTGCTTTCTACTTCTTCTTTGCCGTCAAAGACCGTCCCGACCAGGCTTCGTGGCTGACGGATGCAGAAAAAGAATACCTCACGACCATGTACAATGAAGAACAGGCCAAGATGCAGAGCGTCAAGAAATACACCGTTCTCCAGGCATTCACAGATCCTAAAGTATTGAAACTCTGCCTCATCTACTTCCTCTGGGTCGTTGGTTTCTGGGGCTTCTACTTCTGGATGCCGACAGTCCTCAAGAACCTCTCCGGCTGGTCCACGTCCCTCATCGGTGGCGCCATCGCCATCCCCATGATGGCGGCTCTCGTCGTCCAGCTCGTCATCGGCCATACGGCTACCGTTACGGGCGATAAAGTATGGCACGTCTTTGGCTGCCTCGCCGTCGGCGCCGTCGGCCTCGGCCTCTCGCCTTTCGCTCACAGCATGGGCGCTGCCCTCTTCCTCATCTGCCTCTCGGCCATCGGCATCCACGCTTCCATGGGTGTATGGTGGACCATCCCGACGACCTTCCTTTCCGGCCCGGCCGCTGCCGGCTCCATCGCCCTCATCAACTCCTGCGGCAACCTGGGCGGCATGTTCGGTCCGAACATGATGGCCTGGGTCCAGGCCCAGACAGGCAGCTTCGACCTCGGCTACTACCTGATGGCCGTCTTCATGTTCTGCGCTGGTCTCCTCATCCTGACCTTGAAATATAAAGTCAACGGCGCTACAAAGAAAGACGTCCTCCTCAGTGCCAAAGCCAACGCCCAGGCACCGGCAGGGCATTAAATGATAAAGGGATTATGCCATTATGCATAATCCCTTTTTTCACGTCGTTTGCCGTGTAGGAGCGAATATTAGCAAGGGGCTTATCGCTTAATGCGACAGCCCCTTTTTATTTAAAAGCGGCAATCGCGGCTTTCGCCAGCACGGCGTAGCCGTCTGCCGTAGGATGGACGCCGTCGGCGTAAAGGTTCTGGCCGCTCTTTTTTTCGGCGTCCGCCAGCGCTTTATAGAAGTCGATGACGGTAAAGCCCTGTTCCGCAGTGTAGCCCAGCAGCCAATTGCGGTAGAGGCTGAGGCGGGCGTTGTGCTTTTCTACGTCTTCTGCCTTCTGCCAGCCGTACATAGCGCTTTCTTTTTTCGTCAGGGGCGGGATGCCAAGATAGACCGGCCTGCCTGTAGTTTTCAGGTCCATACAGATATTTTCCATATTCTTATAAATATCAGCCAGTTCTCCGTCCAAAAGGATGTCGTTCGAGCCGCCCATGACGAAGAAGGCGTCGTAGCGGTCAAGGTCGAACTGCGACAGGCGGTAGGCCATGCCCAGCGTCGTATCGCCGCATTCCCCTTCGTTGTCGATGTGTATGCCCGTCGCTGCGGAAAGCCGGGACGTCCAGCTTTCCGCAGGCCTGACATCGAAACCGTAAGTCAGGCTGTCGCCTAAACAGAGGAGTTTCATGCTTCGCCCCCTTTCTTTACGGCGGCTACAGCTGCTTCCGTCGAGAGCCACGGCGCATCAAAGCGGCAGCCCGCTTTTTCCAGGTCCATCTGACAGGTGAAGATTTTCGGGATGGCACTGGTATAGATGTCATGGTCGTACATGTAGCGCAGCGTCGTTTCCACATCGGCATCGCTGAGGATGTGGCCGTGATCGATGAGGACCAGGCGGTTGGCATAAGGCAGGGCCGCTTCCAGCGTATGTTCGATGACGACGATGGTGTGGCCGTATTTGACGTTCAGGTCGTGAATCAGTTCGTAGAATTCGTGCGTCCCTTCCGGATCGAGAGCGCTCGTCGGTTCGTCGAAGACGAGGATGTCCGGATTCGTGGCCAGGACATCGGCAATGACCAGGCGCTGGCGCTGGCCGCCGGAGAGCTTCGTCACCTGACGGTGGCGGTAGGGCGTCATATTGACCTTTTCCAGGGCTTCCGTGATAGCCTGACCGATCTTATCCGGCGCAACACCCTGATTTTCCAGGCTGAAGGCGATTTCTTCTTCCACCGTCATGGCCACGAGCTGGCTGTCATAGTCGTCGAGCATGGCGCCGACACGGGAAGCAAGCTGGGAAATCGTGGTCTGCGTCGTCGCCTGGCCGTCGACATAGACCATGCCCTTCATGACGCCGCCAAAATAATGCGGAATGGCACCGGTCATGGCCATGCAGAGGGAACTCTTGCCGCTGCCGCTTTCGCCGGTAATGACTAAGAAGTCGCCTTTATGCAGCGTCAAATTGACGTCGTCGAGGACGGGCGTCTTCTGTTTATTGTAAATATAGGAAAGATGTTCCATGGAAATAAGGCCCTCCTGGGTCGGCTTCAGGTCGTACATGCTGTGGTCCGACGTGACTTCCCGTTCTTCCAGGGAATCGAGGATGCCCCGCGAAACGAAGAGGCGCAGGGCCGGGAAGTACATAAGCGGCGTGACGACACCGTTGAGGGCGCCGATGACTACGACCAGGGGCAGCATGGCTGTGAAGTAGACGACGTTCGGCAGGTTCATGACAATTTTCAGGATCGTGACGAAAGCGCCGCCGCTGACGCAAGTTGCCGCAAAGCCCGTAAGGACAGGCAGGCAGGAATGGCCTTTGAACTTGATGAAGGCCAGGTTCTTGACGATGAAGGTACAGGTCAGGGCGCCCAACGGTTCACTGATCAGGTTGCCGTACGGGAAGCCCGATTTCGAGGTCAAGACGTTGACCAGGGCGGCGACGAGGCCGATGCCCAGCGCTTGTTTATAGCTTGGCTTGGTCAGGCAGATAGCCACGCAGTAGGTCGCAATCGTCCAGTTCGGCGTGACGCCGCCGACGCTCGGCGAAACGAGGTGCAGGATCGTACCGATGGCCAGCATGAGCGTCGTAATCGTGATCCAGCGGAACTGGCCGCCCTGACGGTGATGAAATTCTAATTTCGAAATATCTGCTACTTTTTTCATCTTCTTACCCTCCTAAACCAAATCCATCAGGCGTAAATAAACGACGAAGCAGCTCAGGGCCAGCATGACGGCAATGCCGATGTAATCGCGGCCCTTGGGGCGGACATTACTCATGAAACTGTGTTCATCGCTGCCGAAACCGCGCAGTTCGAGGCTCAGGGCCATCGTTTCCGAACGGCCCAGGGACTTGAGCATCAGCGGCTGGACGACGCTCATATAATTGATGACTTTCTTGAAGACATTGCCTTTCGTCGAAAGGCCGCGGCAGGCCTGGGCTTCCTGGACGGCTTTGCTTTCAGAAATGAAGTCCGGCACGAAACGCAGGGCCGCCGTGAACATGAAGGCATACTCATAAGGGATTTTGATCTGCTTGACCAGGGCCGCCGTCAAATCCTGCAGGCGTGTCGTCGTCAGGAGGATGATGAAGACGATGGTCATAGCCAGCATGCGCAGTCCCGTGACATACGCCGATTCCAAAGAGCCGCCGCCAAGGAGCTGGACCACGGCCAGGAAGACAGCAAAGACAATCAAACTGAAGACGGCCTTGATGTTGCGCGAAAGACTGCCGCACAGACCCAAAAGGATGAGTTCAATGATGACTAAGACGACCAGGGGCAGCGTCGTATGCATGACCAGAGCCCAGAAAGAAAAGGCAAAGGTGCCGATCAATTTCGTAACAGGAACAAAGCGCTTCATCATTTTTTCGTACCTCCTATTCTTTCCAGCATGGCCGCTGTGAATTCTTTCATGGATTTACAATACGGGAAATCGGGAACTGCCATGGACAAGGTCACAGCGTCGGGCCGGCTCAGGCCCAGATCATAGAGGTCATCGCGCTGCGTGAAGAGTTCCTGCGGCGTGCCGTCAAAGGCCTTCGTATGATTGCCGATGACCAGGACGCGCTGGCAGTATTCAGCAAAAATGTCCATGTCGTGGCTGATGATCAGGATGGTCATGCCCTTTTTATTGAGATCCGTCAAAAGGGCCATGAGCTGGTCCTTGTCTTCACTGTCCTGACCGCTCGTCGGTTCGTCGAGGACGATGTATTTCGTATGCATGGCGATGGCCGAAGCGATGGCGACGCGCTGCTTTTCGCCGCGGTTCAGGTTGGGCGGATAGGCTTCGGCCAGGTCCGTCAGCTCCGTCGCTGCCAGGGCTTCGTCGACGGCTTCATTGATTTCCGCCTTACTCATGCCCAGCTGCTGCGGCCCATAGGCTACTTCTTCGCGCACCGTCGGGCGGAACATCTGCCGTTCCGGCCGCTGGAAGACGTAGCCCATGAAATGGCTGCGCACGGAGGCGTCATCATCGTTGATCACTTTGCCGTTATAAAGGATTTCTCCGGAAACAGGCTTTTCCAGGCCCATCAAAAGGCGCGTCACCGTCGTCTTGCCGCAGCCGTTGCGGCCGCCGAGACCGATGAATTCACCCTCACCGATTTCTACATTTATATGTTCCAACACGGGCACGCCATTGCCATAATTGAAACTGACATCTTTCATTTCCAGCATCTTTCTCTCCCCTTCTGTCTGAAGACAACAAAAAAACCTTCCGTCCCTATACAGGGACGAAAGGTTTGTTTTCTTCCGCGGTGCCACCCAGATTGACTCAGTGAGTCCAGCTCTACATGTACGGCATAAGCGATACACGTTTCTTTGATAGCGGTGGAAATACACCGTCGCACCCTACTGGTCACCGTTCAGGCCGCATCTCCCGAATCCATTCTATCCGCCGGTCCGTGCCGAACTCCCACTGCCATCGGCTCGCTGGAACTGCCACATCGGATATACTCGTTTCGTTCATTGACAAATCCATTTAGATTTTGTTTCATTATATACTTGTAAGGCGCTCATTGTCAAGGCTTATGCCCGTCTATTCAGCCGGTTCGATCGTACCGTTGTATTTGTCAGCAATAAACTTCTTGACGCCAGACGACTTTGATGTGAATCCCCTGTTTTTCTGCTTCCTTAGCCACGGCTTCGACGACTTCAGCATGAGGACCCGCTGTGGCTCCGATCTTGATTTCCTTGTCGCTGCTATCGGCACTCTGGCCATTAAGTATAGTTTTGTCAATGCCCTTAAGATAGACCTTGACAAATAGCTTATCCATGATAAACTAAGAATCAAGACAACTTTAGAACGACATTTATCCAGAGTGGTGGAGGGACTGGCCCTATGAAGCCCGGCAACCGATAACGACGGTGCCAATTCCTGCGGATGCATTCCGAGAGATAAAGAACTAGCTATCAAACCTCTTTCTCTTTCGGAAAGAGGTCTTTTTTATGGATAATGACGGAACAGAAAAGTCTATACTACATCATTAGGAGGAATCTTTATGAAAAATCTCAAGAAACTTTCCATTCTCGCCGCTTCAGTCCTGCTGGCCATCGCCGTCCTGGCTGCCGGCTGCGGCAGTGATTCCGCTTCTAGCGGCTCGTCTTCCAAAAACGTGACGGTCACCGTCGGCGCCACGCCCGTACCGCACGGTGAAATCCTGAATGAAGTCAAACCGCTCCTCGCCAAAGAAGGGGTCGACCTGAAAGTCGTCGAATTCACGGACTATGTCAAACCGAACCTGGCCCTGAACGATAAGGAAATCGACGCCAACTTCTTCCAGCATTCACCGTACCTCGACAAATTCAACAGCGAACACGGCACAAAATTGAAAGCCATCGCTAAGATCCATGTCGAACCGATGGGCATTTATTCCCATAAAGTCAAGGACTTGAAAGACGTCGCTGACGGCGCCAAAGTCGCCATCCCGAATGACCCGACCAACGGCGGCCGCGCCCTCCTCATCTTGCAGAGTGCCGGCCTCATCGGCTTGAAAGATGGCGGTAACATCACGTCGACCGTACAGGACGTCGAAAAGAACGATAAACACCTCCAGTTCGTCGAACTCGAAGCCGCTCAGATTCCCCGTTCCATCGATGACGTAGACATCGCCTTGATCAATACCAACTTTGCTATGGAAGCCGGTCTCAATCCGCTGAAAGACGCGCTCTTCCTGGAACCGAAGGATTCGCCGTATGCCAACGTCCTCGTCATCCGCGAAGGTGATGAAAACCGTCCGGAAATTCAAAAACTCGTCAAAGCCCTCCAGTCTCCGGAAATCAAGAAATTCATCGAAGACAAATACCAGGGTGCTATCCTGCCGAGCTTCTAACAGCTGGACATTGACTTCGTTATCCCATATAATGAAAGTATCCGAAAAGGGCTGTCGCGCTCGCGGCGGTCCTTTTGTTTACAATGATTATTGTCTGGAAGGCTCCCCTAATAGGGGAGCTGTCAGCGCAGCTGACTGAGGGGTTGCTTTTCATCATGCAGTCCACGGAATTCTGTAAAATCAAGGGGGAAACAATATATGCATACGAACGAGCTTTTTGCCAAAAAAACGGTCTTTTCTTTTGAAGTCTTTCCGCCGAAGAAGGATATTCCCATCGAAACGGTCTATCCGACGCTGGAAGAACTGAGCAAACTCCATCCGGACTTCATCAGCGTCACCTGCGGCGCCGGCGGTACCGGCGGCAACCGCACGGTCGAAGTCGCCAGCCGCATCAAAGCCCTGGGCTGCGAAACAGCCGCTCACATGCCCTGCATCTACCTGACGAAAGAAGCAGCCCTGCAGGACCTGAAAGAACTGAAAGAAGCAGGCATCGAAAACATCCTGGCCCTGCGTGGCGATGAAGTCCCGGGCCGCGAACGGGCGCACGACTTCGAACACGCCAGCGACCTCGTGGCCTTCATCAAAGAACAGGCGCCGGAATTCAACGTCATCGGCGCCTGCTACCCCGAAGGCCACACGGAAGCAAAGACCCTGGCCGCCGACATCCGCAACTTAAAGACCAAAGTCGACGCCGGCGCTAGCGAACTCATTTCCCAGCTCTTCTTTGACAACGCCCTTTTCTACCGCTTCCTCGAACGTTGTGAAATCGCCGGTATCAATGTTCCCATCGAAGCCGGCATCATGCCCGTCACTAACAAAGCTCAAATCGAACGCATGGTCACCATGTGCGGCGCCACGCTTCCCATCAAATTCCAGCGGGCCATTGCCAAATACGGTGACACTCCCGAATCCATGCGCGATATCGGCATCGCCTACGCCGTCGACCAGATTGCCGATCTCCTGGCTAACGGCGTAGACGGCATCCACGTCTACACCATGAATAACCCGTATATCGCCAAAAAAATCGCCGAAGCCGTAAAAACATTGTTGTAGAGGGCATCGTTTATCGTAGGCCGTTCGTCGTTCATCGTAAAAAACACACGAAAAGGGATTGTACATGATGGCAAACGTCATCATGTACAATCCCTTTTGTCATAAATTCCGGCTATACACAAAATTCACGCGGGTCGCCCACATGGCGACCCCTACGCTGTTTGGGGACAATTCCCATTTGACATAAAAAAGTATTTGCAGGAATCCCGTATTCGATATAGGGGCTCGCACGTGGCGAGCCCGTTACGCATTTGACGAGATTTCGTACCGCACTATTCCTTCAGCACATACCCATAAGCGTGGATGCGGCCGTCGTCTTCTTTTTCCAGGTAGACGCCCTGGATTTCCGAAGCGAAGCCCGGCAGTTCATTGAGTCCATCTTCAAGGGCCTTGAAATACTGGACGGCTGTATGGGACCAGCGTTCACCCGGGACAACGCAGAGGACGCCTGGCGGATAGGGCAGCGCCCCTTCCAGGGCAATGCGGCCTTCGATTTCATCGAGAGGTACCAGTTCTCCCTGACCGCGGATGAAAGCATATTGCGCATCTTGAGCATTCATGGCGTATTCCGGGAAGTATTGGCGGCGGAAAAGTTTCTTCTGCAGGTCCTTGACGTTCCGTGCCTTATAGAAATCGTGCATTTCCTGGCAAAGCTGGCAGATTGTATAGCCTGCATAGCGGTCCGGATGCGAGTTGTAGACGCCGAGAAGGACTTCCTGCATGGGTACATCGTGATCGACGAAGCGTTCAAATCGAACCAGCTGGGACACGAGAAGGCGCATCTTATTCTTATTTTCAGCCGGTGTCAGTAGGAAGAGAATCGAGTTTAAATCGCATTTTTCCGGAATGACGCCGTTGCCGCGCAGATACGTCGCCAAGATATTGGCATGGATGCCGAAATCCTCGTACTGTCCCGATTCGGCGTTGATGCCTGGTGTCGTCAAGAGGAGCTTGCACGGGTCGACGAGATATTGGCCCGGACCGTAGCCTTCGAAAGCATGCCACTTAGCATCCGGTTCAAAGGTGAAATAAGCCAGGTCATTAGCCATGTCATCGGTATGGCCATCCTGCCAGGGCTTGCCGTATACTGTCGGCGCTACGAAAGGCCGAATATAATGGCAGCGGCGCAGGATATCCTTGCGGGCTTCGATACCCATTTTCACACAGTCCATCCACATCTTGCGGCCAGCCGCACCGGCATGGATTTTGGCATTGACGGCAATCGTTGCGAACATGGGATAAAAAGGACTAGTCGATGCATTCGCCATGAAGGCATTGTTGAAAGTCTTGTGGTTGCAGTAGCGTGACTGGTTATGGATGTGATTATCCTTCTTATGGATCTGCGACGCCTGGGAGAAGCCGGCCTGCTGCTTATGGACCGACTGGACAACCATGATACCCGGATCATCTTCATGCAAATCGAGAAGCAGCGGCGAGCAGTCCTTGAGCATGGGAATGAATTGTTCATAGCCGACCCAAGCCGAATCAAAGAGGATATAATCGCAGAGATGACCGATACGGTCGACGACGTAGCGGGCATTATACAGCGTCCCGTCATAAGTACCGAGCTGGATAACAGCCAGGCGGAAAGGTCGTTGGGCCTTAGCTTTTTCCGGATCCCGTTCGGCTGCCAACTTACGCAGATAGTCTTCCTCGAAACAGTGAGCGTCGATGCCGCCGATGAAGCCGTAGGGATTGCGGGCCGTTTCCAAATAAACGGGCGTCGCCCCGGCCTGGATGAGGGCCCCGAGGGCCACGGACTTGTGATTGTTGCGGTCATAGAGGACTAGGTCGCCAGGCGTCAACAAGGCATTGGTGACGACCTTATTGGACGACGAAGACCCATTGAGGACGAAATAAGTCTTGTCTGCATGGAAGACTTGGGCTGCAAAATCCTGGGCTTCCAAGGCCGGCCCTTCATGGATGAGCAAATCACCAAGGGTTACATCGGCATTGCAGATATCGGATTGAAAAATATGAGGTCCATAAAAATCATAAAGATAGCGTCCTGCCGGATGCTTCTTGAAAAACAGGCCGTCTTGGTGGCCCGGACAGTCAAAAGGCGTATTCTTTTCACTGACATAATCGACGAGGTCGGCAAAAAACGGCGGCAGCACAGCATGTTCATAACGGCTGGCCAACCGTTCGGCTGTCGAAATGCAACGGCTCTTATTGACCATTTCTTCCGTAAAGACGACATCGACTTTATCAATATATTGATCCGGCATCTTCTCGCCGCCTGGCATGATGACCATGATGGGGATGCCGAAACCCGTGGCGTCGATTTTGTCGATATAGGCAAAATCCTGGTCAGAAACAACAGCGACAGCGACATCGGTAAAATCCGTCTCTTCAATGGGTACGATTTCCCGTTCGCTGTCTACAAAATAATACTGTACGTCAAAGCTGTACGCTATCTTCAAATGTTTCATATTTTTCTCTCCTTATCCTCTTCCTTTGCAGTAATTTTTATAATACAGCCCTATTGTACGCAATCCCAAGACAGATAGCAAGAAAAATATTTCACAAATAGTTTCCAGAGGATGTGAAATGGAATTTACAGGAATCCCGTTATGCGCCGCAGGGGCCCCCGAGGACGCATTGTTAATCTGAGTCTGTCGCTGCGGCACGCAGCATCTGAATCCGAGGAGCTGCGCCAGCCCGAATCGTATCGCAGAAATATTTTTGATAACAAAATAAAAGTGAAACCTCAAATTTCGCATTTTTTGAGGTTTCACAATAATGAGATAGCAATTTTCGCCATTTTTGAGGTGACCATGCTAGATATGAAAATTTTGCTGCCGTAATTCCCAGCGTGCAGGGTTATTTTCAATGTATTTCATAATTGCCAATAATTCCGCTTCCGTACGGACGACGTGTTCAAAATACCCCCGCTGCCAAAGCGGAATGCCGGCTTTACGCGTTGACAAGCCTTTAAATTTATTGACGATGCGCCCCAGTCGGACGGCATGATTGCCCGTTTCGATGCTGACGATAAAATGAACGTGATTGGGCATAATGATTGAGTAAATCATCTTGGTATCGATGTATTGATTGGGAATCGCCAACAGCTGGGCCTGAATCAATTTTCCCAACAAATTGAGCTGCATTTTCGAATTGCAAATATCCCCGAATAAGTGCCGCTTCCCTTTCGTACAGATAGTAACGAAATACATGCCGTTTTGACTGTAATCATAATGAGGCAGCCGGATATTTTTCCGTTTCGATAACATAAAATCACTCCTTGCTGTTTTTCTTTCATGTTACCAGAGGAAAATGAGAATAAAATGAAAATAATCTGCTTGTACTCAGATGGATGCTGCGCATCCTGAAATTCTGGATTGTATTACGGCCGTACACCATTTGTCATAAATTCCGGCTATGCACACAATTCACGCGGGGCGCCCGCCTGAACTATTGTTGCTAAACTGAACAGATTCGGTGACGATGTTTTCCCAAAAAATATCTGCTCGGACTCAAATGCGGCTTCGCCGCGGCAAACTCAAATTATATTACACACACACAATCTGTCATAAATTCCGGCTATCCACAGGCTTCGCGCGGGTCGCCCACGTGGCGACCCCTACACCGTTTGAGGATATTCCCATTCGTCATGAAAAATATTTTTTTGTGGGAATTCCGTTTGCAATGTAGGGGCGCCCACGCGGGGCGCCCGCTATGCGCCGCAGGGGTCATCCGAGGACGCATTATCAGTCTGAGTCTGTCGCTGCGGTACGCAGCATCTGAGTCCGAGATTAAAAAACGGCCCGCCGCATCAAGCGGCGAGCCGTTTTTACTACAAATTACAAACTATAACCTCTTACTTATCAATGACTTTCTTGACGATTTCGATGGCTTCTTTCAGTTCATCCCAAGGGATGTTGAGAGGCGGCAGGAGGCGCAGGAGGCCATTGGCCGTGAGGACCAGGACGCCATGGTCGACGCAGCCTTCTACGACATCCATGAGGGCTTTATCTTTGAGGGCGACGCCAATCATGAGGCCCATGCCCGATACGTGGTCGACGTGTTCACATTTTTCCAGTTCTTCTTTGATGTATTTCCCTTTTTCCCGAACTTCTGCCATAAGGTCGTCGTCGAGGCGGTCGATGATGGAAATGCCGCCGGCCGTGCAGATCGGGTTGCCACCAAAGGTCGAACCGTGGGTGTGGTTGGTCAGGGTGTGCTGCGTCGATGCTGCAAACATGGTCGCACCGAGGGGCAGGCCGCCGCCGATGGCTTTCGCCGTGGAAACGATATCGGGATGGATGCCATAGCCCATGTAGGAATAGAGGTAGCCCGTCCGGCCGTTGCCAGTCTGGACTTCGTCGACGATGATCAGGATATCGTGAGCGTGAGCATATGCTTCTACTTTCTGGACGTATTCCTTATCAAGAGGATGGACGCCGCCTTCGCCCTGGACCATTTCCATCATGATAGCGCAGACGCTATTTTCTTCGCAAAGCCGCTTCATATCGTCAAAATTATCGGGTTCAGCATAAACGAAACCGTCGACGAAGGGTCCGAAATCTTCATGGAGCGAATCCTGGCCGCAAGCCGTCAAGGTCGCAATGGTCCGTCCGTGGAAGCTGTTCTTCAAAGTAACGATCGTATAACGGCCGTCACCGTATTTGTCGTGGGAATATTTCCGAGCCGTTTTGATGGCACATTCGTTGGCTTCGGCACCGGAGTTGGAGAAGAACACCTTCTTCATGCCTGTCTTCTGACAGAGTTTTTCGGCCAAGACGGTCTGAGGTTCTGTAAAGAAGACGTTGGAAATATGGCTCAATTTATGGAGCTGCGTTTCGACGGCATGAATCCACACGTCATCACAGACACCAAAAATGTTGACAGCAATACCGGCGCTGAGATCGATGTATTTCTTGCCATCGACGTCATATAAAATCGCGCCTTTGCCGTGATCCAATACAGCCCCGACCCGGTTGTATACATTGACGATATATTCTTTATCAAGGGTTTTATAATCTTCTGCCATTAGGGGATTCCTTCTTTCTTTATTTACCGATAGAGTAATGTCCTACGAACATCGTGCCCAGGCCTTCTTCCGTGAGCATTTCGATGAGGATGGCATGGGGAACCGTGCCGTTGATGATGAACACGCGCTTGACGCCAGCCTTGATGGCATCGGTGCAGCACTGGACCTTAGGAATCATGCCGCCGGCGATGATGCCGTCTTTTTCCAGCTGCCGTGCCTGTTCAAGGGTGATTTCCGTGAGCAGCGAATCGGGATCGTCCTTATCCTTAAGGACGCCGTCGATATTAGTCATGGACAACATACATTCTGCATTGAGAGCGCCAGCAATCTTAGCCGCTGCCGTATCGGCGTTGATGTTGTATGCCTGGCCATTGGTATCGGTACCGATAGTCGAAATGACCGGGATATACCCTTTATCCAAGTTATCTTTGATGATAGAAACATCGACGTCTGTAATGCGGCCAACATAGCCCAGTTCATCGCTCTGCTTCTGTACTTTGATCATCTGGTCGTCCAAGCCGCAGAGACCGATAGCCTTGCCGCCAATCGTCCCGATAAGGTTGACCAAATCCTTGTTGACCTGGCCGGCCAAGACCATCTGGACGACTTTCATCGTTTCCGCATCAGTCACGCGCAAGCCGTTGAGGAACTTCGATTCCATGCCCAAGCGGTTCAGCGTTTCCTTGATATGCGGACCACCGCCGTGGACCAAGACGACTTTGACGCCGATGAGGTTCAAAAGGACGATATCGCCCATGACCGATTTCCTTAACTCTTCGTTAATCATGGCATTGCCGCCGTACTTGACGACGACGATTTTGCCGCTATATTTCTTGATGTACGGCAGAGCGTTCATCAAAATCTGTGCCTTTTGGGCATTGGTGACGGATTTGACATCTTCCGAGACGAGTTCAATTCTCTTAAACATGGTAATAACTTCCCCCATTTAGCTGCAAGCTTTCAAAGAATTTTGAAAGCCTAATTTTTTTAATAACTGTGCTAACCCATCGGCCAGAGCCTCCTGGCTGCACGGGCTGCTGCCGGCCATGCCATTGGCCATGACGATGAACGTAAAGTTCTCCGTATCGATAGCTGCCTTGGCCTGAACCAGAGCTCCTTCGATGACAGCACTATCGGCCTGGGCATCGGTCATGATAACACATAAGCCGTCGCTGTCAGCCGTACCGTCGGCGGCGATACCGCTCAAGGAACAGCCCGGCGTACCACTGGATAAGGCTACCTGATAAGCTGTGACATCACCGGAGTTATCCAGAACTGCTTCCAGCGGCTGACTGTCATTCCCTAACCCAGCTGTCAGCGTCTTGAGACTGTGGATGAGCAGGGACGGGCGGAAATACTGGCCCTTGGCCCCGCTGGCAACTAAGGCGATATCTTCGGGCGCTTCATCCATGCATTTCCCCGCAGCCTGGCAGACTTCCTGAGAAATCTCATGGCCCCTGGGCCCATCGGGCAGGGCCATACCGTTGTGCAGGAGCAGCACCTTACCTTCCTGAGTCATCAGGCCCTGACTCGTAGCGGTAACGATGGAGCAGTCCCGTCGGCTTACGATCATAGCGACATCCAATTTTACACGGCTGCTACATAATCCACTATACGTACCGGCAGCCTGAAATCCTTGCGGTACGCTGAGGCTATCATAAACCTGACTCATACTGACTCCACCTTTCACCTTATTCATCTAATACTTTAAATTAAGCCCTGTCGTGGGATCAATGCCCATCATAAGGTTCATATTCTGTATAGCTGCACCGGAAGCGCCTTTGCCGAGGTTGTCGAAGAGGGACGTGACCATGATACGTTCGTCATTGCCGGTGACGACGATTTCCATGTCGTCGTAGCCGCTCATCTCATTGGCTGCGATGAAGCCGCCCTTGTCTTCACCGAAGGGCAGGACATGGATAAAGGGGCAGCCGTCGTAATGGCTGGCCAAGACCTGCCAGACGTCGTGGGCCGTCACCTTTTTCGCCAGCAAGTGGCTGAAGAAAGGAATCATGACTTCCATACCGCTGTAATAATCATCGACAATGGGCGTAAAAACCGGTTCCTGTGTCAAATGGCAAATCGTGACGATTTCCGGCAAGTGTTTGTGCTGCTGGACCAGACCGTACTGGCGCGGTGCGAAGAGGTCTTCGCTCTTTTCGCCTTCGTACTGGGCAATCATCTTCTTGCCGCCGCCGCTGTAGCCTGTAAGGGAAAAAGCCGTGACGGGATAATCGGCCGGGACGATGCCCGCTTCCGTCAGGGGCTGTAAAATCGAAATAGCCCCGCTCGCATGGCAGCCCGGGTTGCCGACGCGGTCGCTCTTGGCAATCGCTTCTGCCTGCTGCAGCGACAGTTCCGGGAAGCCGTAGGTCCAGCCCGGTGCCACCCGCCGCCCCGTCGATGTATCGATAAGGCGGACGCCGCAGCCTTTGGCAAGTTCCACGGCTTCAGCAGCGGCACCGTCAGGGAGACAAAGGAAAGCGATGTCCGCCTGCTTCATGCAGGCCCGGATGGCATCGGGATCCTTGCGGACGTCATCGGCAATGGGAACCAATTCGATATCCTGGCGGTTACTGAGCCGTTCATGGATCCGAAGGCCCGTCGTCCCTTCATGACCATCAATGAATACTTTCGTTTTCACACTTCATCACTCCTATATCACATGGGCTGTGCCCTGACTATTGCTTGAATTTTTATTCATTATATATGCATTTTAATATTTTGTCAAGAATTATACAGTAATTTTTACATAAATAATCGTTCATCCTACCTCCCCCAACGCAAAACGGCTTCTTTGTCTCCGGCCACGACGGTCGCCGTGAGGCCGTAAGGCAGGAAGGCCTTGTCCCTGGTGTGGCCGACGGGCAGGCCTTTGATGGCAGGTTTCCCAGCCAGATGAGCATAATAATCCAAGACCTGGTCCGTCGTGAAGTCGCCCGGGTCGTTAGGGCAATCGGTAAAATCACCGTAGGCAATGGCGGCAACGCGTTTTAAAAGGCCGCTCTGCCAGAGCTGGTTGAGCATGCGGTCGATGCGGTACGCATCTTCACCCGTATCTTCCAGGACGAGGATGCAGCCTCTCCCATCCAGGGCATAGGGCGTGCCGACGAGGGACGTGAGGACCGTCAGGTTGCCGCCGACCAAAGGGCCTGTGGCCGTGCCGGGAACGATGGCCTCCAGCCTGCGTCCTACCGGCAGAGCCAGGTTCCCCTGCCAATTTTCCGTCTGCAGGCCTCTGAAAAACTGACCTGCCGTGTAGTCATCCGAGCCGCCGAGAGTAACCATCAGGGGACCGTTCGCCGTGACCAGGCGGCATTCTTCCCAGAGGGCCGTCTGCAGGGCTGTGACGTCACTGAAGCCGACGACGAGCTTCGGATGGGCCGCAATCAGCTTGTAGTCGAGCTTATCCAGGACGCGGGCTGAACCGTAGCCGCCGTTGAGGCAGACGATGGCCTTCACGTCGTCATCGGCAAAAAGAGCGTTCAAATCCCGGGCCCGCGCTTCATCGGTGCCGGCAAAAAAGCCGTACTGCCCTTTTACCGTCGGCATCAGCTTGACGCGGTAGCCTGCATCCTTAAGGCGCGAGACGGCACTGGAAATATCCTGTCCCTCGTCATGCGTCGCCGGCGCCGCTACGCCGATACAGTCGCCCCGCTTCAGTGCCGGGCCGCGCCGGACTGCGTCGGTGTTTGCTCCCCCTTGTAGTAATGCTCCATGCCCTTGGCATAACCGTAGTCATCATTCAGATACTGGCCGGTCTTCTGCTTCCAGCAGAGGTTGACGGCCACGAAATCGGCAATCTGGTTGTGCTTCAGTTCCTTCTTACGCATCGGGATTTCCTGCCAGCTGTGAGTCGAATCATTATACAGCCAGGCCTGACCGTGGGCAATCTTATAAGTCAGCGGATACGCCCCTTCGATGGTCCCCGAATCTTCGGGCGAACGCAGCATATTGACCTTGAAAATCCAGCCCTGACCGTCATCCTTCACCGTTTCCACCGAGCTCAGATCGACGTACATTTCATAGCCCATGCCGAAATTCACAGGCCGGTAATGACTGTTTGCCGCTAAAGGACTGTTAAAAAAAGCCTGGCTGCCGGAAAAACCGCCTAGAGCCATGGCCAATCCCAAAGACAACGTGAGTATACCGTGTTTCATCTTCATACATATCACCCTTTCTCGTACTGAGAATATTATACCACATAGGCGCCTGCCGATGCTTCGGATTCAGATGCTGCCTTCCGCAGCGTCAGGTTCAGGGGATTGTATAGGCGCAGGAGCGCCTGAAAGCAGCGGCTTATCGCCTTTGGCGATGTCGCACGCGGAATTTTTACGACTAGTATCCCGAGTCGAGATACCCAGCGTTCACGCGGGCGCCCCTACAAAATCGCATACAGGCGATATTAAATAATACATGGCCCTAGACCTGGCCCGTAGGCGTTTCCGTGGTAATGATAGCGTCATCGTTTAAGACACGGCCTTAGGCCTGGCACGTAGGGGTTCGCGCGTGGCGAACCCGCTATGCGCTTCGGGTATCCCGAAGCGTCATTGTCAGTTTGAGTCTAAAGGCGCACAGCGCCATCTGAGTCCGAGCCGTTATGGCGACTTCGTGGTTCCCCTCCCGGCCACAGGAGAGGCACACAAAAAAAGCACCCCACTTTATTGCGGGGTGCTTTTTAGAGCTGCGAACTACTAGCTGCTAACTGCTAACGACTAACTCATTCCATGTCGTAATCCTGCAGGGCAGCGACGTGATGGTAGCCTTCGTTTTTGCCTTTATTGGCAAAGACGCGGAGGACTTCACGGGCTGTGTCGAGGGAGGTTAGGCAGGGAACGGCGAGTTCTACGGCCATGCGGCGGAGATTGAAGCCGTCGCGTTCCGGATGCTTGCCGTAGGTCAAGGTGTTGAGGACCAGGTCGATCTTGCCGTTGCGGATCATGGTGGCGATGTTCTGGCCGCCTTCATGGATCTTGCGGACGATATCGACAGGCATGCCGTGGTCGTTGAAGTATTTGCCCGTGCCTTCGGTGGCGATGATGTGATAGCCCAGTTCCTTGAAGCCTTCGGCCAGCTGCAGGGCTTCAGCTTTATCGCGGTCGGCGACGGTAACGAGGATCGTGCCGCCGGCAGGAATCTTCATCTTCGCGCCGTTAACGGCTTTGTAGAGGGCTTCGGAATAGGAATGGCCGATGCCCATGACTTCGCCGGTGGACTTCATTTCCGGCCCGAGGGCGATTTCGGCGAGGCCGATCTTGCTGAACGAGAAGACCGGTGCCTTGGCGGCGACGTGTTTCTTCGCCGGCATGAGGCCGCTGTGGTAGCCCATGTCCTTCAGTTTTTCACCGAGGGCGATGCGCGTTGCGATTTCGACAATCGGGAAGTGCGTAACCTTGCTCAGGAACGGAACGGTACGGCTCGAACGCGGGTTGACTTCGATGATGTACAATTTACCGCGGGAGACGACGAACTGGATGTTGACCGAACCTTTTACCTGCAGTTCCAGGGAAATGCGTGTCGTATAATCGACGATTTGGTCGATCATATCCTGGTCCAAGTGCTGCGGCGGATAGACGGCAATGGAGTCACCAGAATGGACGCCGGCCCGTTCGACCTGTTCCATGATGCCCGGGATGTAGACGTCCGTGCCGTCGGCAACGGCGTCGACTTCGACTTCACGGCCGACCATGTATTCATCGATGAGGATCGGATGGTCCGGCGAGGCGATAACGGCTTCACGCAGGTAGCGTTCCAATTCTTTTTCGTTGTAGACGATTTCCATGGCGCGGCCGCCGAGGACGTACGACGGGCGGACGATAAGCGGGAAGGTCAGTTCCTGGGAAACCTGCATGGCTTCTTTATCGCTCGTAGCGATGCGGCCGTCCGGACGGGGGATGTTCAATTTGGCCAGGACTTCGTCGAAGCGTTCGCGGTCTTCAGCGCGGTCCATGCCGTCGACGGACGTGCCGAGGACGGTGACGCCCCGTTTTGCCAAAGGAGCTGCCAAGTTAATTGCCGTCTGGCCGCCGAACTGGCAGATGACGCCGACCGGTTTTTCCTTGTCGACGACAGCCATGACGTCTTCCACCGTGAGCGGTTCAAAGTAGAGGCTGTCCGATGTATCGAAGTCAGTGCTGACCGTTTCCGGGTTGTTGTTGATGATGATGCTGTTCATGCCGGCTTTGCGCAGGGCCCAGGCCGAATGGACGGAGCAGTAGTCGAATTCGATGCCCTGACCGATGCGGATCGGGCCGGAACCGAGGACGATGACGCTCTTCTTGCCGAGGGGCTTGACTTCGTCTTCGTCAGCATAGCACGAATAGTAGTACGGCGTTTCGGCTTCGAATTCAGCAGCGCACGTATCGACCATCTTGAAGGTCGGCGTAATGCCGTGGTCGACGCGGAACTGGCGGACTTCGTCTTCCGTCTTGTTCGTAAGGCCGGCGATGATGACGTCGGGCATGCTGTAGCGTTTGGCCAGGCGGACATTGTCAACCGTGAGGTTGTTGCGCTTGAAGTCATTTTCGAGGTCGATGATGTTCTTGATCTTATGGATGAACCAGAGGTCGTAGCCCGTGATGTAGTGGATCTTTTCTTCGCTGATGCCGAGGCGCAGGGCCTGAGCGACAACGAAGAGACGTTCATCATCCTGCTTCTGCAAGAGTTCGACAATGTCGATAAGGGATTTGCTTTCGAGCTTCTTCATGGAAATATAGTTGACGCCGATTTCCAAGGAGCGGACCGCTTTGAGGAGAGCCCCTTCAAAGCAACGGTCGAGAGCCATGACTTCACCAGTAGCCTTCATCTGCGTGCCCAGGGTCTTATCGGCAAGGGCGAATTTTTCGAAAGGCCAGCGCGGGAACTTGACGACGCAGTAGTCCAAGGTCGGTTCAAAGCAAGCCGTCGTCTTGCCCGTGACGGCATTGGTGATCTGGTCCAAAGTCAAGCCCGTAGCAACTTTAGCAGCTACTTTCGCGATAGGATACCCCGTTGCCTTAGAAGCCAGAGCCGACGAACGGCTGACACGGGGATTGACTTCGATGACGTAATACTGATTGCTGTTCGGGTCGAGGGCGTACTGAACGTTGCAACCGCCTTCGATCTTCAAGCGGCGGATGATAGCCAGAGAGGCCGTACGCAGCATCTGGTACTGCAAATCATTCAAGGTCTGGCTCGGCGCGACGACGATAGAGTCGCCCGTATGAATACCGACGGGGTCGATGTTTTCCATATTGCAGACGATAATGCAGTTATCGGCCTTGTCGCGCATGACTTCGTATTCGATTTCCTTCCAGCCGGCCACAGAGCGTTCGACGAGGATCTGGTTAATCGGGCTGAGTTTGATGCCGCGCGTGGCAATCATGAACAATTCGTCTTCGTCATGAGCGATACCGCCGCCTGTACCGCCGAGGGTAAAGGCCGGACGGACGATGATCGGGTAGCCGATCTTATCGGCGAATTCGATAGCCGACGGGACATCTTCAAAGATATCGCTTTCCGGTACCGGCTGGTTGATGTCCTTCATGGCTTTCTTGAAGAGTTCCCGGTCTTCCGCTTCTTCAATCGCCGACAGGCGCGTCCCCAAAAGCTGAACATTGTATTTTTCCAGGACGCCGGCATTGGCGAGCTGAACGGCCATGTTCAAGCCGACCTGACCGCCGAGGGTTGCCAGGAGGCCGTCAGGCCGTTCTTTTTCGATGACTTCCGTAACATAGTCGAGGGAAATCGGTTCGATGTAAACGCGGTCGGCAATGTCTTCATCCGTCATGATCGTTGCCGGGTTGCTGTTGATGAGGACGACTTCCAGCCCTTCTTCTTTCAGGGCACGGCAGGCCTGGGTGCCGGCATAGTCAAATTCGGCGGCCTGACCGATGATAATCGGGCCCGAACCGATAACGAGTACTTTCTTCAATCCTTCTATCATCTTAGTTTTCCTCCATCATCTTGACGAACTGTTTAAACAAGTACAAATTATCTGTCGGTCCCGGCGAAGCTTCCGGATGGTACTGGACGCACATGATTTTCTTGGACGGGACTTCAAAACCTTCAAGCGTGTTGTCGTGGAGGTTGCGGTGGGTAATGACGACTTCGTCAGGCAGCGAGGCTTCGTCGATGACGTAGCCGTGGTTCTGGGACGTGATGTAGACGCGACCCGTGCGGATATCCTTGACCGGATGGTTGGCGCCGCGGTGACCGAAGGTCAGCTTGCGGCTCTTGCCGCCCAGGGCCAGGCCGAGCATCTGCAGGCCAAGGCAGATACCGAAAATCGGTTTCTTGCCGATCATTTTCTTGACTTCTTCGACGATGTACGGCACATCTTTCGGGTCGCCAGGGCCGTTGCTCAGGAAGATGCCGTCCGGGTTGATAGCCAGGACTTCTTCCGCCTTCGTTTCGGCCGGGAAGACCGTCAAGCGGCAGTCGTTGCGGACGAGGTCGCGCAGGATGTTGGCTTTGGCGCCGTAGTCCATGACGGCGACGTGGAAGCGGCCGTCACCGATGTGCTTGATTTCCCGCGTCGTGACGCGGCGGACGAGCTGCGTTTCCAAGGGCGTATCAAAGAGTTCCTTAATGGCGCTTTCGTCCATCGTTTCCGGGACGATGACACCTTTCATGACGCCGTGGCTGCGGATGGCCCGCGTAATGGCACGCGTATCGACGCCGTAGAGGCAGGGGATGTGGTGTGTCATAATAAAGGTAGACAGCTTGCCTTCGTTCTGCCAGTTGCTCGGTTCTTCGCAAAGTTCGCTGACAATGAAGCCGGCAGCATAGGGCCGTTCTGCCTGTTCGATTTCATGGAACAAGCCGTAGTTGCCGATGAGCGGATACGTCATGGTGATGATCTGGCCGGCATAGGACGGGTCCGTAAACGTTTCCTGGTAGCCTGTCATGCCCGTATTGAAGACAACTTCGCCGACAGCCGGTTCATCCATCAGCATGTTGCCGTAAAACTTCTGTCCGTTCTCTAATATGAGGACACCTTTCATTATAAAACCTCCCCGTTTTTCATCACAATTTTACCATTGACGATGGTAGCGGCTGCTTTGCCCTTGAAGATCATTTCATCGAAAGGCGAAGCTTTTCCCTTGGAATAGAATTTCGAGGAATCTACCGTCCATTCTTTATCGAGATCAAGTACGGTCAAATCGGCATCTTTGCCCACCGCGATGACGCCGGCGTCGAGGCCGAGGATCTTGGCCTGAGCCGTCGACATGGCATTGACCAGGGTCATGAGGTCGATGTTGCCCGTATGATACATATAAGTCAGCATAGCGCCGACGCTCGTTTCGAGGCCTACGAAGCCGCTCGGGGCGAGGTTGAATTCCTGGTCCTTTTCTTCCCATTCATGCGGTGCGTGGTCCGTGACGACAGCGTCGATAGTGCCGTCTTTCAGACCTTCGACGCAGGCCGCGCGGTGTTCTTCCGAGCGGATCGGCGGGTTGACTTTAAAGCGTGTTTCAAAAGTGCGCAGAGCTTCATCGGTCAGGATGAGGTGCTGCGGCGTGACTTCTGCCGTGACCTGGACGCCGCGCTTCTTGGCCTGGCGAACGAGTTCGACGGCATTCTTCGTGCTGATATGCGCGATGTGGACCGGCGTATGCGTCGCTTCGGCGAGGAAAATGTCGCGGGCGACGGCAATGTCTTCGGCAACGGCCGGACGGCCTTTGATGCCCAGTTCATTGGAGACGATGCCTTCGTGCATGTTGCCGCCTTCAACGAGGCTCTGTTCTTCGCAGTGGTCGATGATGACCTTGTGGAACATGCTGGCGTATTCCATGGCTTTGCGCATGAAATCGCAGTTTTCTACGTAGCGGCCGTCATCGGAAAAGGCGGCAACGCCTTCCTTGGCCATGGCGCCCATGGCTGACAGTTCCTGGCCCTGGAGGCCTTTGGAAATGGCGCCGACGATTTCGACTTTGACTTTCGCTTCCCGTTCGATCTTATACTTCATGCCGTCGACGATGATTGCCGAATCGATGACTGGCTTCGTGTTCGGCATCGTGGCGACGCGGGTGATGCCGCCGGCTGCGGCTGCGGCTGTGCCGGTCGCAATCGTTTCCTTGCCGGACTGGCCGGGCTGACGCAGATGGACATGCATGTCGATGAAGCCCGGGGCTACGACGAGGCCGCTGGCATCGAAGACTTCTGCCCCGTCGGCCTGCAGATTCGCGCCGACTTCCTTGATCTTGCCATTTTCAATGAGGATATCACAAATTTCATCCTGCTGCATCGCCGGATTGATGACTCTGCCGCCTTTAACGAGTAATGTCAACATCATCGCCTCCCATAATTGTCAGATATAATACAGCCATGCGGACGGATACGCCGTTCTTAACCTGTTCCTGAATGGACGAATACTTGCTGTAGCATGTATCCGGTTCGATTTCGATGCCCCTGTTCATCGGGCCCGGATGAAGGACGAGGACGTCGTCTTTCGCCCATTTCAGGCGGTCGCGGTTGATGCCGAAGAGCGAATTGTATTCGCCGGCACTGGGGAAGAAGCCGATGCCCTGGCGTTCCTTCTGGATGCGCAGGACGTTGATGACGTCGGCATCTTTGATGGCTTCCTGCAAATCGTAGTGGACCGTAACGCCCATGGCTTCCAGTTCCGGCTGGAGGAGCGTGCGTGGGCCGACGAGATGGACGTCAGCGCCCATGGTCTTCAGACCGTAGATGTTGGAACGTGCGACGCGGCCGTGGTCGATATCGCCGACGATGACGACTTTCAGGCCGTCGATATGGCCTTTGACTTCCTGGATCGTGAACATGTCGAGGAGGCCCTGCGTCGGATGTTCGTGCGCGCCGTCACCGGCATTGATGATCAGCGGCTTGACGCAGCGGTGGGCGAACCACGGCGAACCTTCCTGTTTCTGACGCATGACGATGGCATCGACGCCCATCGCCGTAACCGTCAAAAGGGTATCGCGGAAGCTTTCGCCTTTCTGGATGGAGCTGCCCCGCGGCGTGAAGTTGATAACGTCAGCGCCGAGGTATTTGGCCGCCATTTCAAAGGAGCCGCGCGTACGCGTGCTCGGTTCCCAGAACATGTTGACGACGGATTTCCCTTTCAAGAGCGATAATTTCTTATCGCCGCTGTTGACGACGGATTTCATTTTCTTAGCGACGCGCAGGATGAGTTCAATCTCTTCCTTCGGTACGCCCTGGAGCCCCAACAGGCTTTTGCCCTGTATACTAACCATCAAATCCTCCTTGTAAAAAAAGACCTCTGCCGCAGGGCAAAGGTCATATAATGAGCATGGCAAAATATGTCCCTTTTTAGCCTCTCCGGACTATATTAAAGGTACAATCTGAAAGTATAAGAATCGCGCAGCCTCACGGGACTGCCGCATATTCTTCTTTATATTGTATCGGCCGGGGCCTATAAAGTCAAGCACTTTTTAGGTGCGGTCTGCCGGCGTAATCGTCACGGCCTGCGGCGTAATCGTGACGTTGTTGTAAAAGGCTTCGAAGAGCTGGGCCGGCACATACATCGTACCGTTGACATTGACCGGACCTGCGCCGTACTGGAAGATATGATTCAAATTGACTTTCTTGATCGTGCCGATGCGTTCGTACCAATCTTCACCGGGTTTGACGATGATATAGGCAATATTCATTTCTACGCGCACGCTCTGATCGTCGGGATCCCAGGTGACCGTATAGCCGAGCTGTTCCGCGACCTTGCGCAGAGGGATCATGACGACGTCGTTCTTCTGCAGCACTGCCCCGTCAGCCGGGTCCATGACCTTACCGGCCACCGTCAGCTGGCACTGTTGGATCGCCGTCAGCCCCGGCAGCGACGTGTAGGGACCCATGATGGGCCCTTCATCATAAGCAAAAGCAGGACTACAGGCCAATACGGCCGCAGCGGCCATTAAAAGTAATCCCTTTTTCATCATACGAATCCCTCCCTTATGGAAAACTAGTTTTTAGTTTTTAGTTTGCAGTTTTTAGTAAAACAAACTTTATCATCTAAATAAGAGATTCGACAAAAAATGAAGGATTCCTGCTGCTGGAAAAGAAAAAAAGACTGCCCCATGACGGTCGAAACCTTCATGCGGCAGCCCCTTAGGCGCCTAGAAATTAAAGAATCCTGTGTCATCTGCCATGGGCACGACAGGGAAGCCTGTCGGTACCGGCTGGATGATCATGAAGACCAGGGCGACCAGGACGGCAATGCCCAGGGTCAGGTACGAGAAACTTCCTTTATCGCTGTGACCGTATAAGCCGAAGAGGCGGATGCCGACGGCCGAGCCGATGGTGGCGAAGAGTGCCCCTAAGGAGAAATACTGGTACATAGCGTACGAAGCGAGGAGCGCGATGATCATCGCGCTGTTGATAACGATCGGATAGCAGCGCGAGAGGACCGATTCCGGATTGCGGTGCTGCGCATGGATCCAATCCGTCGCATCGATGCCGCTCAGGCCGGTGACGAAGGTCGAGGCGTAGAGGAGTTTATCCCAGAGCGTCAAGCCTTTGCGGCGGTCGCTGCTGCGCCACATGACGAAGCAGTAGACGAGGATGGCCACGCCGGCGACGATGTAGTAATAATTTTCCGGGACGAACTGGACGAGGGCCGTGCCAATTGTCGTCAGGATGCCGGCGATGACGACCATCTGACCGATTTTCCCCTTCGTCGGCCGCGACTTAATGTCCATTTCCTTATAAATCTTGGCAAAGATTTCCATGAGGAACGTAAAGACGAAGAAGACGATACCAATGAACGGGCTAATGGCTGCCAAAGCGATGGTGATTAAAATCGGGATGGCCAGACGCACGCCCGGGAAGAAGGTGAAACTCTTGATCTTCATGACGTGAAGCTGCGAGTAGACCGTGAAATACGTAAAGACATTGAACATCAACATAGCGGCGATGCATTCGACAGGCTTGGCCCCCATGTAGAGGAACATGAGGAGGACGCACATGCTCATATTGATACCCGTGAAGCGGGCGAACACAGTGCCCAGGAGGCCGGCGACGAAGAAAGGCCCTATGGCCGATAACATTTCCATTTAAACAAACATCTCCTGATCCAGATTATTTCAGATGGTGGCTGCCGCGTTCCGTCATGGGGATACCCTGTTTGCAGAGCGGGCATTCTTCCGGTTTGTACGTCGGAACCGTCAAGTGAAGCAGGGCCTGGACCTTATCTTTCGGTACGCCGAATTCAGCCTTGCCGCCGCTGCGGTCGACGAGGAGACCGACACCGACGATGACGCCGCCGGCTTTCTTGACGACATTGACGACTTCCTGAACAGAACCGCCGGTGGTGACGATATCTTCGACGATGAGGACGCGTTCACCCGGTTCGATATGGAAGCCGCGGCGCAGCGTCATTACACCCTTTTCACGTTCCGTGAAGATAGCGCGCGTACCGAGGGCTTTGCCGACTTCATGAGCAAGCAAAATACCGCCGGTCATGGGGCCCATGACGGTCTGGACGTTCTGGTCCTTGAAGCGTTCTGCCAATTCCTTGCAGAGCTTTTCCGTATATTCCGGATGCTGGAGGACATTGAATTTTTCAACATAAAGCGGGCTGTGCAGGCCGGACGTCAAAAGGAAATGGCCTTCGAGAACGGCTTTCGTGTCAACTAACAACTGTCTTACTTCTTCTTCTGTCATCATAGTGAATCATACCCCCTGAATTTCTGCTAAAATCTTTTCGGCTGCTTCCTTCGGATCCGCGGCTTTCGTAATCGGCCGGCCGATGACCAAATGAGAAGCCCCGTCGCGGAGTGCCTGGGACGGCGTCGTAAAGCGCTTCTGGTCGTTGGCGACGGCAAAGGTCGGACGGATGCCCGGCGTGACGATGAGAAAATCGGGCCCATTCATTTCCCGGATTTCCTTCGCTTCATACGGCGAAGAAACAGTCCCGTCGATGCCGGCTTCCTTCGCCAGTTTCGCCAGATTCTTGACGGATTCGGCAATACTGTACTTGCCGCCGATTTCCTTCCATGCTTCTTCATCGATGCTGGTCAGGACCGTGACCGCCAAAAGGCGCGGCCGTTCAATATTCAACTTCGCCGCTTCATCGCGGACCGCTTCGGCTGCCGCTTCCATCATGGCCCGGCCGCCCGTACCGTGGAGTGTCATCAAATCGGCGCCGAGACGCGTCAGAGCACGGATACTCTGGGCCACCGTGTTGGGAATATCATGGACCTTGAGGTCGAGGAAAACATGCTTTCCCTGATCCTTCAAATAGCGCACCGCATCGGGACCGGCACTGTAAAACAATTCCATACCGACTTTATAAAAAGAAACACTGTCACCAAGCGTAGTGACGAGCTTCTTCATATCGTCCAGCGAATGGACGTCCAAAGCCGTAATAATACGATCATCTGCCATGGCTGCTCCTCCTGTATATAATGTTTATATAGGCATATCTAATTAATTGTGTCATGTTTTACAGAAGCTGTCAAGTAGGGGCCGCCATAACCGGCGGCACGCCGCATCTGAATCCGAGCCGCGGCGATGCGCCAGCGAGCCCGTTTCGCGAACGCCAAACGAACCACGAACTACGAAAGGGGCTGCTCGCAAAAAGCGACAGCCCCTTATTCCTTCTGAGTTTATCGCGGCGCAGCCGCATCTGAGTCCGACCCGCAGTACCATTCATAGGTCCGCTTAATCCCTGCCGGCAAATCCATTTCCGGTTCGATGCCCAGTTCGTTCACCAAATTCCCGTTGCTGAGGACCGAGCGCAGGATATCGCCCGTGCGCGGTGCCGTGTAGGTGACGTCGATCTTATGCCCTACGGCCTGTTCGAAGGAATGGATGAGGTCGTTGATGCTCGTTTCCTGCCCCGTCGAAACATTGATCGTATGATAGCCTTTGAGATCCAGCGCTTGGACGATAGCCCGGGCGATATCACCGGCGTAGACGAAATCCCGGGTCTGTTTGCCGTCACCGAAGACCGTAATGCCCTTGCCCTGGGAAAGGAGCTTGCAGAAAATGCTGACCACACCACCTTCGCCCTTTTCTCCCTGTCGTTCGCCGTAGACGTTGGCAAAGCGGAAGACCGTGGCATCCATGCCGTAGAGTTCATGATAGACGCGCAGATAATGTTCCGTCGTCATCTTCGTGATGCCGTAAGGCGACGTCGGCGCGAGTACTTCCGTCTCCTGCAGGGGGATATTCAGGTTGTCGCCGTAAACGGCCGCACTGGACGAAAAGAGGACGTGCGGCACACCGTGGCGGCGGCAGCTTTCCAAGATATGGAGGACGCCTTCCAGATTGATCTGGCAGTCGAGGACCGGATCTTCCACGGACGTCGGCACCATGGTCTGCGCAGCCAGATGGACGACGGCGTCGAAATGATGCGCCGCCATGACAGCATCGACGGCAGCCGCATCGCGGACATCGCCTTCGACCAGTTCCATGCCCGCCGGCACATATTCCTGCGAACCGCTGCCCAGATTATCAAAGACCACGGTCTGTATGCCCCGTGCCTGCAGCAGCTGCAGCAAATGCGAGCCAATGAAACCGGCACCGCCAGTAACCAAAATTTCCATACCTTTTATCCCCCTATACTTTACATCATATATAATAGAAGATTTATCGAGTTATTGCATATACATTGTATCAATAAAGCGAAGTCGTTGCAAATGAACTTCAAGCACGGACCAGGCGGCGTATTTCATCCAGCGCCGCTTCACTTTCGCCGTTCTGCGAATGAAAGGCCAGGAGCTTGCCGTAGTATCCCTGCTCCCAGGCCAACTCCCGGCTCTTAGGATAATTCAAATCGAAATAGAGGCAAAGGGCGCCGATATAGAAATCGATGAAATTCTTCTTATCCTGCGTGCGCACGAGCTTTTTCTGCCGCGCCTGGGCCAGGACAGCCGGCGAAACAGCCTGCTTTTCGAAATCATCCAGATTCGTATGCCAGATATTCTTCCCCTGCTCCAGATACATGACATAGACCCGGAAAATATCCAACTTGTCCGCATCGCGGATGAGGCGGCAGAAGAGGAGCTGGCGCGGCGTCAGACCGTCCCGCAGCTGATAGACATTATGCTGATCGATGGCCGCACAGATGACGTCGTCATCAGCCTCATCGGCCAGGAAATCGCGGATATGGCCGTCGGCAAAGAGATAGTGGGCGCCGTACTTGGCATGGTCCATAGAGCGGTAATCGACAAAGGTATGATATTCCCGCAGCTGCTCGAAACGGCCGATATCATGGAGCACACCGATGAGCCAGGCCAAATCCCGGTCCGCCGAGGGCAAACCAAGACTCGCCGCAATTTCCTCACAAAGGGCACTGACCCGCAGCGAATGAGCATACTTCAAGCGCACGCCCTCCTCAGACTGATCAAAGCCATCGACATAACGCCGGAACTGGGCCACCACAAAATCCCTGTCTATCATTAAACCGCCATCTCCTAACCAGTATATTATACTATATTAAACATTCCATAAATTTTAAGGCTCCCCTAATAAGGGGCCTTTCCGGACGGCCGCCTGCGGACGGCGGCGCCCCCAGGCTCCTATTCGGCTGAATTCCATCTTCGCGACTCTGTCGTTGTCGGCGGCGAAAGTGATGATGCCTTTTACTTTTTCTCCTTTGAGGAGCATGGGAATCCAGGTGCGGTCGCCTTTCCACATTTCGTCGTAGGGAAAGTCCTTTGGGTCAAACCAGTGCGGTTCCATTTCTTCTGTTTCCTCGACGGTACCATTCCAGCGGTGCAGGAAGTAGACGTAGCCGATGTGGTTGAGTTCTGGTGAGGCCGGGAAGTGGAAGTCGAGGAAGCCTGTGAATTCGAGGTCTTCTTCTTTGGCGATGAGGCCTGTTTCTTCCCGGAGCTCGCGGACGGCACACTGGAGGAAGTCTTCACCCTTTTCGATCTTGCCGCCGAAGCCGTTCCATTTGCTCACGCCGAAGCCGCGTTTCTTGCGGCCCAATAAAATTTTCCCGTCCTCGCGGACGGGAAAACAAAGTGTCGTCGGTCTCATCTGACCTTACCTCTTTTTATGGAAATATTCATGTTCCTTCGACAGTTCCTGAAGGATCGTTTCGATGGTCCAGGAAATGTTGTTCGGCGTCAGCATGGCCTTGAGGGGGACGTTTTTCAGGCGGCCCCGGCGGATGCTGCTTAGGAGCAGGTTGACGGCGTTGTTGTCGAAGCCGCAGAGGATCAGGGCTTCTTTAGTGACCGGCGGCAGTTTTTCGTCTTCGTTCATCTTTTCGTGGACTTTCGTCGCTTCTGTTTCCTGCTTCATGGCAGCGATTTCAGCGATTTCTTCGTCCGTCAGACCGAGGACTTTGCCAACAGTTTCATTTTTTTCTTCTTCTTTGACGGCTTTCACTTTCGATTTGGTCAGCAGGGCCAGGAGCTTGACCTGGTCCAGGCGTTCCGGCGTAAAGTTCACCGCCAGCATCATACGGTAGTGCATTTTTCATTCCTCCTTGTTGAGTTTGATGTAAGGCACCTGATGGTGCAGGAGCGCGCGGGACGCCGATTAGGGCGTCCCCTGCGGTGGCCCCTGTTAGGGGCCTTTCTGGAATACGTACACGGTGTTACCCGTAGGGGCACCCGAGGACGCATTGTCAGTTTGAGTCTGTCGCAGCGGCACGCTGCATCTGAGTCCGAGGCGGACCGCGGACGGCCGACTGCTAACTGCAAAAAAGGAGCTGTCGCGAGACAGCTCCTTTTTTTGTCGTTCCAAGCTTATACTAATTCGATGATTACCATCGGAGCAGCATCGCCCTGGCGAACGCCAGTTTTGATGATGCGTGTGTAACCGCCCTGGCGATCTTTGTATTTCGGTGCGATTTCGTCAAACAGTTTTTTGACTACGTCTTCATCCATCATGTATGCCAAGACCTGACGGCGAGCGTGGAGGTCGCCGCGTTTTGCGAGGGTAAGCATTTTGTCAGCGACTTTGCGAAGTTCTTTTGCCTTTGCTTCTGTCGTTTCAATGCGTTCATGCTGGAATAAAGAGGTGACAATGCTGCGCAGCAATGCTTTGCGTGCGGAGCTGTCTCGTCCCAACTTTCTATAAGCCATCGTTCATCCTCCTCGAACTATTCTTCGTTACTCGATTTCAAGTAGTAACCTTCTTTTTGCAACTTTTCAATGATTTCGTCGACAGACTTCTTGCCGAGGTTGCGAATCTTCGACAAGTCATCTTCCGTCCGTTCTACGAGGTCCGCCAAGGTATAGATATTGGCGCGTTTCAAGCAGTTCGAAGCACGTACGGAGAGATCCAGGACGTCGATCTTGATTTCCGAGAGGTCCGGTTCTGCCGGTTCTTCCGGTTCTTCGCCGTCGGCATTGGTAAAGGGTGCCAATGCATCGTTGACTTTAGCGTCCGTAGCGATGTCCTGGAAGTAATTCAGGTAGCTGATCATAATGGATGCAGCTTTGGCGACGGCGTTTTCAGCAGAGATGCTGCCGTCCGTCGTTACTTCAAGCGTCAACGAATCGTAATCCATTTCGTTGCCGACCCGGATATTGCCTACTTCGTAATTGGTGCGCACAATAGGCGAAAAGATGGAATCGATGGGGATGACCCCGATCATATCCGTTTCTTTCTTGTTCTTCGTAGAAGGAACATACCCTTTGCCGCGTTCAATGTGGCACTGCATGCGGATGTGAGCATCCGTATCCAGCGTGGCAATATGAAGATCCGGGTTCAAAATTTCAATGTCTGAGTTTACGTTAAGATCGTTTGCAGTGAATTCACATTCACCAGAGATATCGACAGTGATGTCGAGTTCGTCAACATCATCGTCCAGGAATTTCATCCGAACCTGTTTGAGGTTGAGGATGATTTCCGAAACATCTTCCCGAACGCCGGGGATGGTCGAAAATTCATGGAGCACACCATCGATTTTAATCGAAGTGATTGCTACGCCATCCAGAGAGGCCAGGAGGACACGCCGCAAACTATTACCCAATGTGATTCCGTAACCCCGATCGAGAGGTTCACATACGAATTTTCCATAGGTACCGTCTTCTTTGATTTCAACGGGATTAACTTTAAACTTGTTATCATCGATCATTAGGAAAATCCTCCTATTTCAGAATCAAAACACCTTGGTTAATTATTTACGAATTATACGCGTCTCCGTTTCGGCGGACGGCAGCCGTTATGCGGAATAGGAGTTACGTCTTTGATGGAGTTGACTTCAAGACCTGCAGCCTGCAGTGCGCGGATAGCAGCTTCACGGCCGGAGCCCGGGCCTTTAACGAAAACTTCTACCTGACGGAGGCCATGTTCCATGGCAGCTTTGGCAGCCTGTTCAGCAGCCATCTGTGCTGCGAACGGAGTGCTCTTACGGGAACCGCGGAAACCGAGGCCGCCGGCACTTGCCCAGGACAGTGCATTGCCTTTTGCGTCAGTAATCGTAACGATCGTGTTATTGAAAGTAGAACGGATATGTGCTGCGCCCGATTCTACATGTTTCTTTTCTTTTCTTTTGTTGCTTCTTACGTTCTTAGCCAAAATCGTTTCCCTCCTTACTTAAAGAATCTTATTTCTTCTTGCCTGCTACAGCTTTTCTCGGACCTTTGCGCGTACGTGCGTTGGTCTTTGTGCGCTGACCGCGGACCGGAAGACCTGCACGATGACGTTTGCCGCGATACGAATTAACTTCGATCAGGCGTTTGATGTTCATTGCCGTGTCACGGCGAAGGTCGCCTTCTACTTTATATTCAGCACCGATGACTTCACGGATCTTCTGTACTTCGTCTTCAGTCAGGTCGCGAACGCGGGTATCCGGGTTTACGCCAGTCTTAGCGAGGATCTTCTGGGAAGAAGAAAGACCGATACCTAAAATGTAAGTCAAACCAATTTCAACTCGTTTATCACGTGGTAAATCCACACCGGCTATACGTGCCATCTATTCATTCACCTCCTGGTATATTAACCCTGTTTCTGTTTATGTTTCGGATTTTCGCAAATGACCATGACGCGGCCTTTACGTTTGATAATTTTGCATTTTTCGCAAATTCTTTTAACTGACGGTTTTACCTTCATCATTAACCTCCTGCGTAATACTCTTACTTAAAGCGGTACGTGATACGACCGCGATTCAGATCATACGGTGTCAATTCAAGTGTTACCCGGTCGCCCGGAAGGATACGAATGAAATTCATCCGCATTTTACCGGAGACGTGCGCTAACACGATGTGATCGTTTTCAAGCTTGACTTTAAACATGGCGTTTGGCAAAGCTTCAACGACGACGCCTTCTACTTCAATGACATCTGTCTTCGACATAGTAACCTCCCTGGTCAATTCTTCACAGCCCGGTTCAGGACGGACCGTATCCATTCATTGCTGATTCGCGAGGGACCAGCGCTGTCACTGGATACGCTCGCTGCCAAAATCCGGAGATGCCGGCAATTCTTTTTCTTCGGCTTATCCAGGTTGTACTTTCTACCGTCAGCAATCCATACGTAGGGATAAGCCAGACTGCCGACAACAACATACAAGCGGCCTTTGTCCCTGCCTGCCAGGCTTTCTACGACCGTGCAGACAGGTATCATCTGTGTCCGTTCCATCTTATTCTGCATCGGGGATGGTCAGGATTTCAGGACCGTTTTCCGTGATGGCTACTGTATGTTCGAAGTGGGCTGCCGGTTTGCCGTCACGCGTGACAACGGTCCAGCCGTTGCTTAACTGGCGGACCTTTTCGGTGCCCATATTGATCATCGGTTCAATGGCCAGGACCATGCCCGGTTCCAGCAGTTCGCCGTGACCCGGCATGCCGTAGTTCGGGACTTCCGGATCTTCGTGCATGTCCGTGCCGATGCCGTGGCCGACGTAATCGCGGACGACACCGTAGCCAAAGGATTCGGCATAGGCCTGGACAGCGTGGCCGATGTCTCCGAGGTGGTTTCCTGCGACGGCCTGTTCGATGCCTTTATAAAGGCTTTCTTCCGTGACCTTCAAGAGCTTGAGGGTCGCCGGACGGACGTGGCCAACAGGAATCGTTACCGTCGAATCGCCATGGTAGCCATTCTTGTTGACAACCAAATCAATGCTGATTATATCGCCATCTTTAAGCTTGCGGTGGCCCGGGATGCCGTGGACGACTTCTTCATTTACGCTGGCGCAAATAGTCGCCGGGAACCCGTAATAGCCTTTGCAGCTCGGAAAAGCGCCGCAGCTGCGGATGTATTCTTCACAGCGCTGGTCGAGTTCACCCGTCGTGATGCCGGGTTTTGCCAGTTTCTTCATCAGCTGAAGGGCGTTGGCCGTAATGCGGCCAGCTTCGCGAATATACTCAATTTCCCGTTTCGATTTTAAAATAATCATGCTTATTTACTCTTTTCAAGACTAGCGACGATGTCTTTGTATACATCTTCCATGCTCTGTTTGCCATCGATTTCGATGTAGAGATTGGAATTCTTGTAGTAGTCGATGAGCGGTTTCGTCTGTGCTGCGTAGACGCTGAGGCGTTTCTTGACGGTTTCGACCTTATCGTCATCGCGCTGATACAATTCGCCGCCGCATTTGTCGCAGACGTTCTTCACCTTGGACGGTTTGAATGTGACATGGTATGTCGCACCGCAGGAGCGGCAGATCTGACGGCCCGTCGTCCGTTTGATGAGTTCGTCATCGGGGACGGCGATATTGATGACGCCATCGAGTTTGATGCCCAAATCGCGGAGGATAGCATCAAGGGATACAGCCTGGCTGGTCGTGCGCGGGAAGCCGTCGAGGATGAAGCCTTTCTTGCAGTCATCTTTGGCGAGGCGTTCTTTGACGATGCCTACGGTAACAGCATCCGGTACGAGCTGGCCGTTGTCCATGTACTTCTTGGCTTCAAGGCCGAGCGGCGTCTGTTCTTTGACAGCTGCGCGGAACATGTCGCCTGTCGAAATCTGGGGAATACCATATTTTTCAATCAATCGTTCAGCCTGGGTACCTTTGCCGGCACCCGGAGGGCCCATCAAAAGAATATACATTCAAACTACCCCCTTATTATTTCATAAATCCTTGATATTGTCTATTCAAAACTAAGGATTCTGCCTGTTTCATCGTATCGATGGCAACACCGACGACGATGAGGATGGCTGTGCCGCCGAAGTAGACACCCTGGATGCCCGTGATCCAGCCGATGAAGTTCGGCAGGATGGCTACGAAAGCCAGGAAGAAGGCACCGGCGAGGGTGATTCTCGTCATGATGCGGTCGATATACATAGCCGTCGGCTGGCCGGGGCGAATGCCGGGGATGAAGCCGCCGTACTTCTGCATGTTTGCCGTAAGCTGCGGGATATTCAGCGAAATAGCCGTGTAGAAATATGTGAAGAACATAATCAGAACGGCGTACATGACCGTGTTGGTCACAGTGCCCCATGCAAAGTAGCTTGCAATCCACTGGACTGTCTGATTCTGTACGAACTGTGCGATGGTAATCGGGAACATCAGTACAGACGAAGCAAAGATGATGGGGATGACGCCGGCCTGGTTGACTTTCAGCGGAATGTGTGTCGAGTGACCGCCATACATCTTACGGCCGACGATACGCTTCGCATACTGGACCGTGACGCGGCGCTGGCCCTGGGTGACTTCGATGACCACGACGATCATGAACAAGGCGATAACAGCAAAAAGCAAGGCCTGGAAGATGTTGATCGAACCAGCCTGGATATACTGATAAATCGTCATGCAGCCCTGCGGGAAGCGCGCTACGATACCTGCGAAGATGATGAGTGAAATGCCGTTGCCGATACCGCCAGCTGTGATCTGGTCACCGAGCCACATGAGGAAGCATGTGCCGGCGGTGAGGATCAGGGAGACCATGACGACCATGGCCCAGCTGTCGACGATGAGGGCATTGTTGACTTTCAGCGCATAGCTCATGGCGAAAGCCTGGATCAATGCCAGGACTACCGTGCCGTACCGCGTGACCTTCTGGATCTTATCGCGGCCGTCCTGGTTGTCCTTGGCCCATTGTTCAAAGGTCGGGACGACGGCGGTCAGCAGCTGCATGATGATCGACGCGTTGATGTACGGCGTGATGCTCATGGCCAGGATGGAGAACTTACTCAGTGCTCCGCCGGCGAACAAGTCGAGGAGTCCGAACAGGTTGCCGCTGCTGAAAAGACTTTCAATGACTGACGAATCAACACCCGGAACGGGGATATGGACGCCGAGTCGGAAAATGACGAACATGATGAGGGTGAAGACCGCCCGTTTCCGGAATTCCGGAACGTTGAGCACGTTTTGGATGTTTTCTAACACCGCAAATCACCCCTACTGTTCTGCTACCGGTTCTTCTCCCGGTACTACAACCTTGCCGCCGGCAGCTTCGATTTTCGCTTTTGCGGATTTCGTGAAGCCGTTTGCAACGACGGTGAGCTTTTTGGTGAGTTCACCATTGCCGAGGACGCGGACGCCGTCGCGGACATTTTTCAGGATGCCAGCTTCAACGAGAGCGACGGGATCAACAGTCGTGCCGTCTTCAAAGCGGTTGAGTACAGAAACGTTAACTTCTGCATATTCTTTAGCCCAAACATTTTTAAAACCGCGTTTCGGGAGCAAACGATACAACGGCATCTGGCCGCCTTCGAAGCCCGGG